>DASZJY010000381.1:0-3763 GCA_035947635.1 Acidimicrobiales bacterium
CGGTCGTGCTCGGGCCCCGGTTTCGGCACCCAGAGATGGACGTGGCCACCTCCCTCGGCCCGCACCACGTCGAGCGCCTTCGCCACCAGGATGGGGCCGATGTCGGCGTTGTCGTCGCGGTGGTGGGGGTCGACGACGTACTCGAGGGCCCAGGTGCGGCGCTCGGCGTGGTTGTCCCGCGTCAGCTGGGCATAGCCCACCGGGTGGTCGTGGCCGGGCTCCCACGCGACCAGGCCGGCGAAGCCCTCCCGCCCGCCGTGGACGAGGTCGAGCCACTGGTGCTCGCCGAGGGGGGCGTGGCCGTCGACGCCGGCAGCCACCTCCAGGAGCTCCGACACGGCGGCGATGTCGCCGCGGCCCATCTGGCGCTTGACCTCCAGGTGGGCCACCGGGCGACAGTACCGCCCGCCCGGTGGGGCCCCGAGCACCCGTAGTCTTCCGGACGATGGCCCGTCCGCGCAGCCCCCGTGGCCGGGCCCGGGAGACGGTCGACCGCCTGGCCCGGGAGTACCCAGGCGACGAGCGCCAGCTCTGCGCCCTCGTGCACGAAGGGCCGTTCCAACTGCTGGTGGCCACGATCCTCTCGGCCCAGACCACCGACGAGCGGGTGAACATGGTCACGCCGGGGCTCTTCGCCGCCTGGCCGACGCCCGCCGACCTCGCCGCCGCCGACCCGGCGGAGGTGGAGGAGCGGATCAAGAGCATCGGGCTCTTCCGGTCGAAGGCCCGCGCCCTGGTGGGGATGTCGGCCGCCCTCGAGGAGCGCTTCGGGGGCGAGGTGCCCACGACGATGGAGGACCTGGTGACCCTGCCCGGCGTCGGCCGGAAGACGGCGAACGTCGTCCGCAGCGTGGGCTTCGGGCTCCCCGGGCTGCCGGTGGACACGCACGTCGGTCGCCTGGCCCGGCGGCTGGGGCTCACCGACGCCACCGACGCCGAGAAGGTCGAGGCCGACCTCGACGCCCTCGTGCCCCCGGCCGAGCGGGGCCGGCTCAGCCTGCGGCTGATCCAGCACGGGCGGCGGGTCTGCCTCGCCCGCCGCCCCCGCTGCCCCGACTGCGTCCTGGCCGACTTCTGCCCGTCGTCGACCGTCCCGGACCGCCGGGCGCCGGCGGCGCGGCCCTGACGCTTCTGGACGCGGAATCGCGCTGGATTTCAACCCCTTTCCTGACCCAATGCGCGGAGGGGCGACATCCCGTTCGGGGCGGGAACAACACGGCCACGGAGGGCGTTACCATGGCTGAGGGACCAGGTTCCCGCCACCTGGGTCCCGAGGCGGTCGACGGGTTCCGCCGCCCGGGCCGCCCGCTGACGGCGCCCTACGGGGCGCCGTCAGTCGCGTTCGGAGCCCGGTTATCGCAAGGAGTCGGTGAGGGTACTGAGGCGGCGGACCGCCTCGTTGAGCGAGCGCTCCACCTCGAACAGCTCCTGCGACATGCTGCGCGTACCGGAGCGGCCGAGGACGGTGTCCGCCTCGGTGCCCGCCGCCCCCTCTGCCAGCGCCGCGATCCGCCGGGCGACGTCCTCCAAGGTGGCCGTCATCGACGAGAGCTCGGGGCCGGGGCCCGCGGAAGAGGGCATGGGCCCGGTTTATCAGGAGCGGAGCCGGACACCGTCACCGGTAGCATCGGGCGGGTGCTGACCCGGCTCGACCTGCGCGGCGTCGCCGACGACGACCTCCGCCGACGCCTCCCCCGACCAGCGTCCTCGGGGCCGGGGCCGGTGGATGCGGTCCGCGACATCCTCGCCCAGGTCCGGGAGCGGGGCGACGCCGCCGTGCGCGACCTCACCGAGCGCTTCGACGGTGTGGCCGTCGACCACCTGCGTGTCCCCCAGACCGACCTCGAAGCGGCGCTGGAGTCGACCCCTCCGGCTCTCCGGGAGGCGCTGGAAGCGGCGCGCGACGCCGTCGCCGCCTTCCACCGCCACCAGGTGCGGGTCGACGAGCGGGTCGAGCGCGACGGCGTGGTCGTGCGCGAGCTGCGCCGTCCCGTCGATCGGGCCGGGATCTACGCGCCCGGGGGCCGGGCCCGCTACCCCTCCACCGTGCTCATGTGCGCCGTCCCTGCCCGGGTGGCCGGCGTGGGCGAGCTGGTCCTGTGCGTGCCCCCGGAGGCGGACGGCCGGGTGGCGGCACCGACCCTGGCGGCGGCCGCGCTGGCCGGCGTGGACGAGGTGTACCGCTGCGGCGGGGCCCAGGCCGTGGCGGCCATGGCCTACGGCACCGAGAGCGTGCGCCCGGTCGACGTCATCGTCGGCCCCGGCAACGTCTACGTGGCCCTGGCCAAGCGCGAGCTGGCGGCGTCGGGGCTGGTGGGCATCCCGTCCGCCTTCGCCGGGCCCTCCGAGGTCGTGGTGGTCGCCGACGAGACGACCCCCGTCGAGCTGGCCGCCATCGACGTGGTGGTGCAGGCCGAGCACGGGCCCGACGGGCTCGCCTGGCTGGTGACCTGGTCGGACGAGGTGGCGTCCACCGTCACCGAGGCGGTGACCCGTATCGTCGCCCGGTCGCCACGACGGGCCGACCTCGAGGCCACCCTCGCGGGCGGCGGCTATGCGGCGATCGTCGACGGCCCCGAGCAGGCCCTGGCGGTGGCCAACGCCATCGCCCCCGAGCACCTCGAGCTGATGTGCGACGGGGCCGAAGACCTGCTGCCCCTCGTCCGCCACGCCGGGGCGGTCTTCTGCGGCCCCTCCGCCCCCGCGTCGGTGGGCGACTACATCGCCGGGCCCAGCCACGTGCTGCCCACGAACGGGTCGGCGCGGTTCTCGAGCGGCCTGCGGGTCGACGACTTCGTCCGCCACATCCACGCCGTCACCCTCGACGCCGCCGCCCTCGCCCGGGTCGCCCCCCATGTCGCCGCCTTGGCCGAAGCCGAGGGCCTGACCGCCCACGCCGAGTCGGTGCTGGTGCGGGGCGCGGCGGCCCCGCGGGCGGTATGACCGCCCCGCCGGTCAGAGACGATCTGGCCGGGCTCGAGGGGTACCACTCGCCTCAGGTGGCAGTGCGGGTCCGTCTCAACACCAACGAGTCGCCGTACCCGCCGCCGCCCGCCTGGCGCGACGCCTTCCTCGAGGAGCTGGCCACCCTCCCGCTCCACCGCTACCCCGACCGGTCGGCCGCCGGCCTGCGGGCCGCCCTGGGCGAGCTCCACGGGGTGGGCCCCGAGCAGGTCTTCGCGGCCAACGGCTCCAACGAGGTCCTCCAGGCCCTCTGCCTCGCCTACGGCGGCCGGGGCCGGGCGGCGGCCGCCTTCGAGCCGACCTACGCCCTCCACTCCCACATCGCCCGCGTCACCGGCACCGAGGTGGCCGTGGGGGAGCGGCGGCCCGACTTCTCCCTCGACCTCGATGAAGTCCGCCGGGTGCTTTCCGCCACCGCGCCCGCCATCACGTTCCTGAGCTCTCCGAACAACCCCACCGGCATCGTCGACCGCGCCGAGGACACCCGGGCGGTGGTCGCCGCCGCCCCCGGCCTGGTCGTCGTCGACGAGGCGTACGGGCAGTTCGCTCCCCGCTCGTCGTTGGACGACGTCGTCGATGACGGCCCTCTCGTAGTGGTCCGCACCTTCTCGAAGACCTGGGCCCTCGCCGGGCTGCGCCTGGGCTACTGCGTGGCGCCGGTCGAGGTCGTCGCCGACCTCGGCCGCGTCGCCTTGCCGTACCACGTCGACGCGGCCAAACAGGTGGCCGGCCGCGTCGCCCTGCGGTTCCGGGCCGAGATGGAGGCGCGCGTCGGCGCCCTCGTCCGGGAGCGGGAGCG
>DASZJY010000382.1:0-3615 GCA_035947635.1 Acidimicrobiales bacterium
CGCCTCGGCGGTCCGCTCGCGCAGCGCCATCTGGGCCTGGAAGGCGCGGACCGTGGTCATCCGCTTGGCGATGTCGGCGCGCAGCTCGGCGACCGTCTCGAACTCCGACGCCTCGTTGGCCCACTCGTCGGTGACCTCGGGGAGGACCTTCTCCCGGACCTCCTTGACCAGCACCGAGAAGGTGGCCTCGCCCTGCTCCGGCAGGGTGGCGTTGAACTTGAGGATGTCCCCCGCCCGGGCGCCCCGGAGCTGCTCGTCGAGCTCCTCGACGATCCTCCCCGAACCGACCTCGTAGAGCTCGTCGTCGGCCGTCAGAAGGACCTCGTCGTGGCGTGTGACCTTGCGGTCGATCGACACGTGGTCGCCGGCACGGGCCTGGCGGTTGACCGGCGTCAGCTCGGCGAACTGCTCGCGGAGGCGGTCGACCTGGGCGTCGACCTCCGCCTCGGTGACCTCGAGGTTGGGGAGGGCGACCCGCAGGCCCTCGTAGCCCGCGACCCGGATCTCGGGCATGACCTCGACGACGGCGTCGAAGGTGACCGGCCCCTCGTCGCGACCTGCGGTGATGTCGATGTCGGGCGGGGCGATGGGCTCGACGTCGTGCTCGCGGAGCGCCTGCTGGTAGAAGTCCGGGAGCGACTCCCGCAGCGCCTCCTGGCGGGCCGTCTCGCTGCCCAGGCGGGCCTCCAGCAGTCGGCGGGGGGCCTTCCCGGGCCGGAACCCGGGCACCCGCACCTGGCGGCCGAGGCGGCGGAAGGCGGCGTCGATGGCCTTGTCGAACTCGGTCTCGTCGACCTCGACCGACAGCTTGACCTTGTTCCCCTCCAACGGTTCGACGGTGCTCCTCACCGGAGCGGGAGTATACGGGCCGATCCGTGAGAACCCGGACGATGCCGGGCGTAGCTGCTCAGCAGATGGTCAGGAGCCGTTCGGGGACATCGCGTGGAACCAGGTCACCGGGAACTTCTCGGTGATCCGAACGACCGGCCGGTGCGAGACGAGGATCCGGTAGGTGCGGAAGACCAGCTTGGTGGCCGGGTCGATGCCGAAGTGCTCGGCGCAGTCGCCGGCGGGCTCGAACCCGAGGGCCAGGATCTCGCGGAACGTCTCGATGCGGTGCTCAGCGATGAGCCGACCGAGGGGCTTCTCGCTCACCAGCAGGCCGTGCAGCACGTCGGGATGCAAGTGGTCGGGAGTGAGGACCGAGTCGGCGTAGACGAAGTTCGTTCCGCTGTGCGCGCCCTGCAGGAGGATCGAGCGGCGAAGGACGCGGTCCGACGTCGGGCGCTCGAGCTCCGGGCGCTCGCCGTCGACCGCGTCGAAGGACTGCGACAGCTTCACCACGCGGATGGGCTCGAGGGCGTACGCCTCCAACACGTCGGTGACCGTGCCGTCGGTCATGAGCAGGATCCGCTGGAAGGTGCTCAGCGGCGCCACCGTGTGGTTGACCGTGTCGAAGACGCTCAGCAGGCTGTGCTTGGCGTCCACTCAGCGAACCTGCTTCCGGCCGCGGGATCGGAGAGTCTGTGAGATGCGCAGTTTCGACGACTCCTGAACTGATCGTCCGCCGGCGGGGAACGTGCAGCGGTACCTTCGGCGCTCAGTCCAGCATACCGCCGGTCGCGCGTTGACTGGTAGGCGCGGTTCGGCTATATGTCAGCGGCCTCTACCGAATGTCAGCTGCAGTTAGCGCCGGTTCGCTATTCCTCGACGGTGACGGTGCCCCTCATCCCCTGGGCGAAATGACCTGGCATGTGGCAGCCGTAGATCACGCTGCCCCCGTCGGGGAAGGTCCACGTGATCTGCTTCGTCTCACCCGCCTCCATGAAGATGCGGTTGGGCTCGTCCGACATCTTCATCTCGGCGTCGCCCATCGCCGCCATCTCCTCTTCGTGGTCCTCGTGCTGCTGCTCACTCCCGAGATAGAACTCGTGCAGCGACGTCGCCGTGTTGGTGACGCGGATCGTGACCGTCTCACCCGGCTTGACCTTGACCTCCGTTGGCTCGAACTTGCGCGTGTCGAGGGCCCGGACCTCCACCGTGCGAGTGGCCCTGGCCACATCGCCCCCCGACCCCACCTCGTCGCCGTCGTCTCCGCCGCACGCGCCCACGACCAACGCCGCCATCGCAACCGCGACCAGCCGATGTCTCATGGGTCCCCTTCTTCCGCCAATAGTTCCCGCGGCACTGTAGAGGAGGGCGCGATGCGAACGCTCGGACCTGTTCGATGAGGGCAGTGGAGTCCGGCGACGGCGGGGCGGTGGCCGTGCACGAGCTGGGCGGTTCGGGGCCACCGCTCGTCTTCGCCCACGCCACAGGCCTGCACGGGCTGGTCTGGGCACCCGTCGCGTCACACCTGGGCGACGCCTTCCGCTGCCTCTCCGTCGACCACCGCGGCCACGGCGACTCTGGCACCCCCCCCGCCCTCGACTTCGACTGGCGGGGGTTGGGGAACGACGTCCTCGCGGCAGTCGACGGCGTTGCCCTCGGGGACGCCGGTGCCCCGGTGTTCGCCGTCGGCCACTCTTCGGGTGGCACGGCCGTGCTGCTCGCCGAGCAGGCCCGTCCGGGGACCTTCACCGCCTTGTACTGCTTCGAGCCGATCCTCGTGGCAACCGACCCGCCCCTCGGGCGGGACACCGGCAACTGGCTGGCCGCCGGCGCCCGACGGCGGCGGGAGGTGTTCGGTTCGCGGGAGGAGGCCCGCTCCCAATACGCGGGCAAGTCGTCGTTCGCCGACTGGGCACCCGAGGCCCTCGACGCCTACGTCGAGCACGGCTTCGAGGAGCTGGCCGACGGGACCGTGCGCCTGAAATGCCGGCGCGAGCACGAGGCGCTCGTCTACGAGATGGCCACCGCCCACGACGGCTTCGCCCGCTTGGGCGACGTCCGGTGCCCGGTGATGCTGGCGAGCGGCGAGGAGAGCGACGCCTTCACCCCCGCGTCGCGCGCCGCCCTGCTCGACCGCCTGGCCAACGCCCGCGCCGAGGTGCTGCCCGGCCTGGGCCACTTCGGCCCTTTGGAGGACCCCGCCGCCGTGGCCGGGTCCATCCGGAGGTTCCTGACCGCCCTCTGATCCGAAGGACCCGGGTGCCCGCCGCCCGAGATTCACCCCGGGTATTGGCGGAGCTCGAGGGTCACGCCGTCCGGGGTGCGGAGGTAGGCCACCTTGAGGCCGGCGTGGGCGCCGGCGGGGACCTCGATGGGTCCCTCCCCCACCGGGTGGGCGCCGGAGGCGACGGCGCGGTCGTGGGCGGCGACCATGTCGGCGACGCTCAGGCAGAGGTGGACGTTGCCGGGGTGGGCGGTGCCCTCGTCGTAGGGCGCGTCGTCGCGGTCCAGGTACTGGAGCAGCTCCAGGGCGCCGCCCCCGGGCAAATCGATCCAGCACGAGTCGATGCGCAGCCCGGCCGGGTACCCGAGCAGGCCGCCGAGCCGGGGCCCGGCCAGCAGGGCCCGGTCCCTCGACGCCACCCCGAGGAGCCGCTCCCAGAACCCGATCGAGCGCTCGAGGTCCACCACCGTGATCCCCACGTGGTCGACGGCCGAGAACGGCCCGGTCAGGACGTCCCCACCTCCGCCTCCACCTCGGCGAGGGCCTGGTCGACGAGCTCG
>DASZJY010000383.1:0-4407 GCA_035947635.1 Acidimicrobiales bacterium
CGGGGTCGTCGAACACGAGGGGGAGCACGCCCTGCTTCTTCAGGTTGGTCTCGTGGATGCGGGCGAATGAGCGGACGAGAATCGCCCGCGCGCCCAGGAAGCGGGGCTCCATCGCCGCGTGCTCGCGTGAGGAGCCTTCGCCGTAGTTCTCGTCGCCGACGGCCACCCAGCTCAGCCCCCCCTGGCGGCAGTGGGCGGCGGCCTCGGGGAGCGACTCCACCTCGCCGTGGACCAGGCAGCGCGCCGTGCCGTGGTCACCAGTGAAGGCGTTGAGGGCTCCGAGGTAGAGGTTGGCGCTGATGTTCTCCAGGTGGCCGCGGTACCGCAGCCACTTGCCGGCGGCGGAGATGTGGTCGGTGGTGCACTTGCCCAGGGCCTTCAGCAGCACGGGAAGCTGCCCGAAGTCCTCGCCCTCCCACGGCGGGAACGGCTCCAGCCGCTGGAGGCGATCGCTGTCGGGGCGGATCTCGACCTCCACGTCACGGTCGTCGGGGGGCGGAAGGTAGCCGCTCTCGCCCGCGGCGAAGCCCCGGTCGGGCAGCTCCTCGCCGACCGGCTCGGCCAGACGGACGCCGTCGATCGCGTCGGTGAGGGGGTTGAAGTCGAGGGTGCCGGCGAGGGCGTAGGCGACCGTGGTCTCGGGGGAGCCCATGAAGGCGAGGGTGTGGGCGTTGCCGTCGTTGCGCTTGGGGAAGTTGCGGTTGAACGACGTGATGATCGAGTTGGTCTGGTTGGCGGCGGCGTCGGTGCGGGCCCACTGCCCGATGCACGGCCCGCAGGCGTTGGCCAGCACCGTCGCCCCGACGCGCTCCAGGTCGGCCAGCAGGCCGTCCCGCTCGATGGTGGCGCGGACCTGCTCCGACCCCGGCGTCACGAGGAGGGGCGTCTTGGCCTGCATGCCGTGGGCCGCCGCCTGGCGGGCGATGCTGGCGGCCCTGCTGATGTCCTCGTAGGACGAGTTCGTGCACGACCCCACGCACGCCTGCGAGAGGCGCAGGGGCCAGTCGTTCTCACGGGCATCGGCCGCCATCCGGGACACCGGGCGGGCGAGGTCGGGGGTGTGGGGGCCGACGATGTGGGGTTCCAGGGTCGACAGGTCGACGTGGATGACCTGGTCGAAGAACCGCCCGGGGTCGTCCCCCACCTCGTCGTCCGCCCGCAGGTCGGCGGCGTGGGCGGCGGCGGCGTCGGCGATGCCCTCCCGACCCGTCGCCGCGAGGTAGGCGCCGGCCCGCTCGTCGAAGGGGAAGACCGACGTGGTGGCGCCGATCTCGGCGCCCATGTTGCAGATCGTGGCCTTGCCGGTGCAGCTGATCGCCGCCGTCCCGGGCCCGAAGTACTCGACGATGGCACCGGTGCCGCCCTTCACGGTGAGGAGCTCGGCGACCTTCAGGATGACGTCCTTGGCGGCGGTCCAGCCCGAGAGCTCGCCGGTGAGGCGGACGCCGATGAGCTTTGGCCAGCGGATGCCGAAGGGCCCGCCGGTCATGACGTCGACCGCCTCGGCCCCACCGACGCCGATGGCCACCGTGGCCAGGCCGCCGGCGTTGGGCGTGTGGCTGTCGGTGCCGATCATCATCCCGCCCGGGAAGGCGTAGTGCTCGAGCACGACCTGGTGGATGATCCCCGACCCGGGCCGGTAGAAGCCGATGCCGTACCGCGCCGACGCCGTGCGCAGGAAGTCGTAGACCTCGCGGTTGGCGTCCTCGGCGGCGACGAGGTCGGGGCCCGCCCCTTCGCGCGCCTGGATGAGGTGGTCGCAGTGGATGGTGGTGGGCACCGCCACGCTCGGGAGCCCGGCGGTCATGAACTGCAGGATGGCCATCTGGGCGGTGGCGTCCTGCATCGCCACGCGGTCGACGCGGAACTCCACGTAGCTGTGCCCCCGCTGCAGCTGGGCGGCCTCGGGGTCCTGGAGGTGGTTGAACAGGACCTTCTCGGCCATCGTCAGGGGACGGCCCGAGCGACGCCGACCGATCTCCACGCGCTCGGCGAGCCTCTCGTACACGGCGGTGGCCAGTTCGGCCGGCGTGGCTTCGGGCGTCGGGATCGGGTGCTCCTGGCAGTCGAGGGTTCCTGAACGCATCCTATTGGAGCCACCCGGCTATCCCTGCGGGCCGCGTCAGCAACGGGACAGCGTCAACTTGTCGGTGACACCGGGCCGGGGCGGGCATGATGGGGTGATGGCGGAGGATCGAGGAACCGGACGGGCGCGCCGCGCTCCCAGGCCGACCGATGAGCCCGCCGCGCCCGGCGGGGGGAAGGCGGATGCCGCCACCAAGGCCAAAAAGGCGGCCAAAGCGACCAAGATCACCAAGGCCACCAAGGCCACCAAGGCCGCGAACGCCACCAAGGCCGCGAAGGCCACGAAGGCCACCAAGGCCGCGAAGGCGGCGACGGCCACCAAGGCCACCAAGGTGCAGAAGGCGGTGGTGAAGGCGGGCCCGGAGGGGACCACCGTCACCACCGAGGAGCCCGTTGCCGCCACCACAGGGCCCGAGCCGACCAAGGCGACCAAGACCACCAAGGCGGCGACCAAGGCAGCAGAGGCGACGAAAGCGGCCAAGGCCCCCAAGGCCCCCAAGGCCACGAAGGCCAGGAAGGCCAGGAAGGCCACCAAGGCAGCCAAGGCGCGGGACCAGTGGGCAGCGGGCGTGATGGCCGAGGGGGGCGGCGCCGACGGCGACACGGCGGTCGAGGATCCCCCGCCGCCTCCTCCCTCCTCGTCGACGACGGAGGCGCCGGCGGCGGAGCCGGCCCCTCCGCTCGAGCCGGGCCCCGTTCCCGCTGCCGACCGCGCCCCGGCGGGGCCGGTGGCGACGAAGGCGTTGGTGCTCGCGGTCGTGGCGGTGGTCACCTGCTTCACGATCGTCGTCCCGATCGTCGCCATCGTCGTGGCCCGCGGCGCTCGCCGGGCGGGGCTGCGGCTGGCGTCCTCCGCCCTCGGAATAGCCATCGTCGCTCTGGTGCTGGGGGTGGCGATCGACGCCAACCTGGCCGTCGGCGCCCTCAAGGACGACCCCAAGGGTGTGGAGTACACCGAGCTGCGGCCCGGGGACTGCTTCGAGCGTCCCCCCGAGAAGTTCGTGCGAGCCGTCAAGACGGACTGCGCCGGTCCTCACGACCTCGAGGTCTTCGCTACGGTCAACGACCCCGCGCCGGCGGGCGCCCCTTATCCCGGCCAGGAGATCCTCGAGCGGGAGGCGGCGGTCGCCTGCCTGCCGCAATTCGAGGACTACGTGGGCGTGCCCTTCGACCAGTCCGAGCTGGTGTTCACGCGGTACGTCCCCACCGAGCGCTCGTGGGAGGACAACGACCGCCTGCTCCTGTGCACCCTCTCGGCCAAGGAGGGCCAGTTGCAAGGGCCGGCCAAGGGCTCCAGGAGATAGCTAGGCGCTGGCCGACACCCGGCTGGCCCGCTGCGCCTCCATGCGGCGGACCTCGTCGACGGGGGCGACCAGCCAGGTGTGGGCGACGGTGGTCGCCCAGTCGGCAAGCAGGGCGGCGGCTCGCGGCGAGTTGGTCAGCTCGTGGTGGCGCTCGACCAGCCAGCGCAGCTCCTCGAGAAGGTCGGCGTCGGGACGGGCGGCCTCGACCAGGGCGGTGTTGAGCCGAGTCGTCAGGGTGGCATCGGGGTCCCAGACGAAGGCCAGGCCTCCGGTCATGCCCGCACCCATGTTGTAGCCGACCGGCCCGAGCACGACGACGGTGCCTCCCGTCATGTACTCGCAGGCGTGGTCGCCGACGCCCTCGACCACGGCGGTGGCGCCCGAGTTGCGCACGGCGAAGCGCTCGCCGACCGCCCCGGCGCAGAACAGCTGACCGCCGGTGGCGCCGTAGAGGCATGTGTTGCCGGCCAGGACGGGCTCGCTGCCGCCGGCCGCCCGGCGGGCGGCGGTGCCTGCACCGTTGTGGCTGAACGAGCCGGGGACGCCTCCCGCCGGATGCGCTCCCAGCCCCGGGGGGCCCTCGTCGGCATGGAGCGGCACGTAGGTGTTGGGGTGGGGGCGGATGACGATGCGGCCGCCGCCCATGCCCTTGCCCACGTAGTCGTTGGCCTCGCCCACCAGCTCGAACTCGACGCCGTGGGTGAGGAAGGCGCCGAAGCTCTGGCCGGCCGAGCCGTCGAAGCGCACGACGGCCGTCCCCATGGGGGGCGCCTCGCCCCACTCGAGGGCGATGGTCCCGCCCAGCGCCGCTCCCACCGTGCGGTCGGCGTTGGTGATGTGGTAGCGGAGCTCCACGTCGTCGCCCTCGAACACGCCGAGGAAGGCGTCGTCGACCAGCCGGTCGCCGAGCGACGAGCGGGCCTTCTGGATCTCCACGGGGCGCACGAACCGGCGAGGTGCCGCCGGGTCCCGGGGAGGCGTGATGAGCGGTGAGAGGTCCATGGTGTCGGCGCGTGGG
>DASZJY010000384.1:0-2510 GCA_035947635.1 Acidimicrobiales bacterium
CCGAGCGCAGGTGGCGGGAGGCCACCTCGGTGTCGCCCGTCAACAGGTGGGCCTCGCCGAGGAGCGTCGTTGCGAACGCCTCGGCCCGAGGAACGCGGGTAGCAGCCGCCTGGTGCTGCAGATCCTGGGCGAACCTGATCACCTCGGCGTACGGCACCCCGCCGTAGAGGTAGGACTCGGCGACGCACAGGTGGGCGTCCATCACCACCGCGGCCAGGTCGGGCCGGACGTGCAGATCGAGGAGGTCCAACGACACGCGCTGGGGCCAGGTGCCCCGCTCGTGGGCGACCATGGCCAGCACCATGGTGGCGTCGACGAAGTCCCGCACGTTCCCGCCTTCCTCGGCGAGCCGCTTCGCCTCGAGGCCCGCGTTCTGCGCGTCGTCGAGCGCCCCGGTGCACCACCATGCCAGACCTCGAGTCACCCAGAGCTGGCCGAGCGCGGGTGCCGGCACCGACTCCACTGTCGCGAGCACCTCGATGGCGGCGGGGATGTCGCCGGCGAGGATCAGCGCCTTGGCCCGCCGCACGGCCAGCACGACGCGATCGGGCTTCGGTGACAGCGCCATCTCCACCGAGTAGGCCGCCGGCGCGCCGGGATCGCCCAGACCGTTCATGGCGTCGGCCCGGGCGGCGAGCAACGCCGGGTCGCGTGGCTCGATGGCGAGAGCCCGATCGACAGCGGCGAGGGCGTCGGCGTTGGCGCCGACCGCGATCGCCTGCTCGGCGGCCCGGTGCAGCCAGGGCAGGGCTTCGCGCTCGCGCCCGGCCGCCAGCAGGTGGTGCACGACGCGGGCGGGACGCCGAGACTCGCCAGCTGCTGGGCGGCGGCGGCGTGGGCCCCCGCCCGCTCCCCCTCGGAAACCCCCCTGGTCAGCCGTTCGCACACCAGGTCGTGCCGGAAGCGGTAGCTGCTGCCCTGGCGCGCCACGACGCCGAGCGACATGGCAACGTCGAGATGCTCGATCGCCCGGTCACCGTCGAGGGCGGCCAGAGCGGCGAACTCGTCGGCGGTGAACTGGTGGGCCACGATCGCCACCGAGCGGAGCGCGCGACGGGCGTCGGGCGGAAGCCGTTCCAGCCGGACGTCGACCGCCCCCTCGGCTCCGCTCGCCGGGGCCTGCTGGTCGGCGCCGAGGGCGGCGGCGACCTCCAGGGCGAAAAAGGGATTCCCTTCGCCCAGGTCCCAGGCGAGGTCGAGATCGCCGGGTGAGACCTCGCGGTTGAGGAGGTCGACGACCATCGCGTCGCTCTCCGAACGGTTGAGCGGACCGAGGACGATCTCCACGCCCACGCCGCGGGCGACCATGGCCCGAGCGACCTCCTCGGCACGCCCGTGGTGCGGCCGGTAGGCGGCGAGGAGGAACGCTCCTCGCGGTACTGCGGCGCTGGCCAGCACCTCGGCGAGAGCGAGGGTGTCGTCGTCGGCGAACTGGAGGTCGTCCAGGAAGAGCATCGCCCTCGACGCGCCGGCGGCGGCCAGGACGCGCGACACCAGGTGGAGGACGGCGTGGCGGTGCACTGGCTCCTGCGGGTGGTCCGCCGTGAGGCCGCTGAGCCGGGCGAGGAGCGCCCGCTCCGGCCCGGGCAACGACTCGGCGAGCCCCGGTCGCTCGACCATCGCCGCGTTGACGGCTTCCACCAGCGGCCAGTAGGGCACCGAGGCGGTCTGCTCGCGTCCGGCGCCCCGCAGGACGAACCAGCCCTCACCGGTCGCCTGTTCCACGAGCTCCTCGCACAGACGGGTCTTGCCGATCCCCGAAGGCCCCGTCACGAAGGTCGCCGCCGGTCTTCCCTCGACGGCACGGCGCAGCGTCGCCCGGGCCCGCACGAGCTCGACCTCCCGCCCGACCAACCCAGGGCGGACCCATCCCGACTGTGCGGTCCCCACGATCTCCCGGTACCGCGCGACGGTCTCCAGGCTCGGGAGCACGCCCAGCTCCCGGGCGAGGATCGTGCGCAGGCGCTGGAACTGGCGGATGGCGGCGTGGAGCCGGCCGGCCTCGAGGTGCTCCTTCATGAGGCCGCGGTGGGCCGCCTCGTCGGTGGGGTCCTCCTCGGCCAGGGACCCCCAGTCGCCGGCGGCCCGAAGCAGGTCGAGGTACAGGGCCCGCAGGCGCTCCCGTGGCGTCACCGCCCACTCCTCGTAGCGCTCGTCGGGGAAGAGCTCGCCGGCGAGGCGCCCGGCGACCTCCGAGGAGGTTCGTGGGTTGGCCGACGCCAAGGCGTTGCGGGCCTGGCGCTCGAGCTCGAGGGCGTCGACCCTCACGTCGGCGGACGGCCAGAGGCTGACCACGTCGCCGCGCAGCACGACCGCCTCCCTGGAGCCCAAAGCCTGGCGGGCGAGAGTGGCCGTCTTGTGGAGGTTGGCCCGGGCGGCGTCGGGCAACAGGTCCGGCCACAGCGCGTCCATGACCTGTTCGGTGGTGAGGCGGCGGTTGGGGGCGAGGGCGAGCAGGGCGACGAGCTGCCGTGCCCGGCGGCTCCTCCACTCGCGGTCGGGGACGACGT
>DASZJY010000385.1:0-4988 GCA_035947635.1 Acidimicrobiales bacterium
ACGTCGTCCCCGACCGCGAGTGGAGGAGCCGCCGGGCACGGCAGCTCGTCGCCCTGCTCGCCCTCGCCCCCAACCGCCGCCTCACCACCGAACAGGTCATGGACGCGCTGTGGCCGGACCTGTTGCCCGACGCCGCCCGGGACGTCGCCGTGGCGGTGCCCCAATCTCCCCAGGTCAGGTCGTCGCCGGCCGGAGTGGACAGGGCGAGACCGACGACGTTGTACAGCTGCTCGCCGGGGTGGGTCTCGGCGTCGGGGTTGACCAGCGAGGCACCAGCGAGCACGTAGAGATCTCGGCCGAAGACCTCCACGAAGTCGGACTGGTCGGGTGGCGCTGCGAGGGCGGCGTCACCGAGAGCTCCGGTGACCAGGACGGCGGCAGCGGCCAGCGCCACCACCCGCGGCAGGATCAGACGCTTGGGCATCCCCGTTCCTTTCAGAGCCGGACGCCCGGACCCTAGGAACCGAACCTTCCCGAAACCTTCCCGTGACTCCCGTGACTCCCGTGACTCAGGCGGTGGCGCCCACGCGTTCGGCGACAACTGAGAGCAGGTCGCCGTAGGTGACGAGGTCGGACGTCTCATGATCGGGCAGGGCGATGTCGAACTCGTCCTCCAGCACCATGAGCAGCTCGACGGCGGTGAGGGAGTCGACGCAGAGGTCCTCCCCCAGCCGGGTCTCCGGCGAGAGACGATCGACGTCCACGTCCAGGTGGCTGGCGAGGATCGTGCGGACCCGGTGGTCGACGTCCTGCGGGGTCACGTGTCTGCGCGTCTCCTGGTGGAGGACAGCTCGGCGAGGAGGGTCTCCCTGAGGACCAGCTTCTCGACCTTGCCCGTCCGGTTGCGCGGAATGCTATCGACGACGCGCACGTGGCGAGGAATCGCGTAGTCGGCCATGCGGGCGCCCACCCAGCGCTGCACCTCGGCCGGATCGACGGTGCGCCCGGCCGCCGGCACGACGTAGGCGGCGACCGCCTCGAAGGCCACCCGGTCGGGGATCCCGAACACCGCCGCCTCGGCGATGTCGGGGTGGCTGACGAGGAGGTACTCGAGCTCGACGGAGTACACCTTGAACCCGCCCCGCGTGATCATGTCCTTCTTCCGGTCGAGGATGAACACGTAGCCCTCGTCGTCGATGCGGGCGAGGTCGCCCGTGTGGAGCCACCCGTCGGTGATGGCGGCGGCGGTGGCGTCGGGCTCGCCGAAGTAGCCCGAGGTGACCATCGGCCCGCGCAGCCACAGCTCGCCCGGCGCTCCTGGGCTCACGTCCTTGCCCTCGTCGTCGACCACGCGGGCGTCGGCGCACGGGAGCGGACGCCCGACCGACCCGGGCTTGCGGCGGAACTCGTGGTCGAGGAGGACGGTCGCCGGAGAGTGCGTCTCGGTGAGGCCGTAGGCGTCGAAGAGCCGGAGCTGGGGCATGCGCCGGCGCAGGGCCGACACGGTGGACAGCGGCACCGGGGACCCCCCGAACGCCCCTATCTCGACGTGCGCCAGGTCGGGCCACCGGAACTCGGGGACACGCAGGAGCAGGGTCCAAAGCGTCGGCACGACCATCAGGTAGGTGATACGGCGCTCGGCCATGAGGCGGACGAACTCGGCGGGTACGACCTCGGCCACGGTGACGCAGGTGCCGCCGACGAGCATCATCGGCGTGACCTGGGCGATGTGGCCGGTGATGTAGAAGAGCGGGAAGACGATGGCGGTGCGGTCGTCGCCGGTGAGCCCCAGAGTGCGGACGTAGGCCGTCGCCGAGTGCATCGCCCCCCGATGGGTCAGCTGGCTCGCCTTGGGCCGTCCGGTGGTGCCCGACGTATAGACGACGGCGTAGGTGCTGTCCTCGTCGGGGAAGGGGACGGCCGCCCCCCGCCACGGGTGGCGACGCCCCACGAGGTGGTCGCCGACCTCCCGTACCCGGTCGGGGGGCAGCCCCGCCTCCGCGCCCGCCGCCCGCAGCCCCGGGGAGAACTCGGGGTGGCCCAGGGCGAGGCTCGCGCCCGAGTGGGCCAGCATGTACGCCCATTGCGGCGGCCGGAGGCGCGTGGAGAGGCCGACGAAGACCAGGCCGGCCCGGGCGCACGCCCAGATGGCGACCACGATGTCGAGGCCGTTGCGGAGGCAGACGGCGAGGCGCCCGCCGGGGCCCAGGCCCTCCTCGGCCAGGCGCTCGGTCGCCCCCTCGACCAGCTCGGCCAGCTCCGCGTAGGTGACGTCGCCTTCGGGGGTCTCGAGTGCGGTGCGGTGCGGGAACTCGGCCACCGCTCGGTCGAGGGCGGCGACGATCGTGCGGACGCGGTCGGGGTAGCAGCGGACGAGGGTGCCGAGCCACGGTTCGAGCACCAGCCCGTCGGGGGTGGACGAGCCGATCGGGGGGCCGCCGTCGGTCATGTGGGGGACGGGAGCGCCGGGCGCGGCCGACCGCGTGTCAGCAGGGGTCTTCGATGGCGGGCATGGCGTCGACGGCCGCGCCGGTGGCGCCGGCCAGGCGGCCGAGGCGCTGGTAGAGCTCCTTGACCGCCTGGCGGTTGGCCGCGTAGCAGACGAAGTGGCCCTTGCGGCGCCGGGTGACGAGCCCGGCGTCGGTCAGCACCGAGAGGTGGTGGCTGGCGAGGGACGGCGGCATGCCGACCGCCTGGGCGAGGAAACCGGCGCTGCGCGCGCCGCGGCGCAGGTGGCGCAGGACGAGCAACCGGTGGGGCTCGGCGAGGACGCCGAGCTCGTCGGAGAGGCGCTCGGCTTCCGAGCGGGTGAGAGCGGTGACCACGCCCCAACTGTAGCCAAGGGCTTCTGCGTATCAGCCTTCAGGGGCGGGGGGAGTCGTGCTCTTCGCGCCGCCCACAGGGTCGATCCCGAGCTCCCTGTAGGTGGCCAAGGGGGCGTAGCGGACGCCCCGGGCGCGGACCGCCGGCCCGGCCGTCTCGCCTCGGTCCAGCAGGGTGACGGCCAGGACCGTCGTGGCGCCGGTCGCGTCGACGGCGTCGAGCGCCTGGAGCATCGATCGGCCGGTGGTGACCACGTCCTCGACCAAGAGAACCGACGTCCCCGGTCCGAGCTCGGCCCCTTCGACCAGTCGTCCCCGCCCGTGCTGCTTCGACTCTTTGCGGACAGAGAACCAGCGAGCGCGCGACACCACCGCGACGGCATGGGCCAGCGGGTCGGCCCCCATGGTGAGCCCACCCACGGCGTCGAAACCGATGCCGAGTTCGGCGGCGTGGGCCACCACCGCCTCCGCCGCCAGCCGCAGCTCCGCCCCGCCTGCCAACGCCCGCTTCCCGTCGACGTAGTCGTGGCTCCAGTCGCCCGAGGAGAGCTGGAAGGCCTCGGCGCGCCGCACCCAACCCCGCTCACGCAACACGTCGACGACCTGGCGGCGGAGAAGGTCGGCGCCAGCCGGACCAGGGGAAGGCTGCATCGGGCGCATGGTGGCACGCGGCCGCCGAAGCAGCCACCCTGCCTGGCCGAGGCCTTCGGGGGTGCTGCGCCGTTTGTCTGACCGGACGTTGTGGGTAGGCGCGAGATGTCCTGTCCCCGACCCAAGGAGTGACCATGCCGAAGACCGATGACAGTGGCGAGATGATCTCCGACGCCCCGGATCAAGAAGACGAGGAAGCGGCGGGCGGGGAGGGCTTCGGCGGCGACACGGGCCAACTGGTCGATTCCAACGTGAGCACGGGCCCCGAGAACAAGCGCGAAGCCGAGCCCGGCGCCGTCTCGACGCCCGAGGGCAAGGGGCCCAGCGAGACCGGCGGTGGCATGTAGCACCCACCGGGTCGCGCGCCGTCCGGCCTCGCTGACGGGGGAACCGCGCCAGTTCTTATGCTGACAGCGTGTTGCCCCCGCGCCGGACGGCGCGCATCGCCCACACGCCGCCCGCTCTGAGCGTGGCGTTGGTCGTCACCGGCATCGGGGACCTGCTCGCGCCGCGGGCGGGCGCCGACGAGGAGTGACCCAGCCCCGCGAGCGAGAGCGCGAAATCGACGCGCGGCTGGCGCTCCGGGGGCCGACGGTGATCCTGCGCCCGCCCCGGGACGAGGATGCCGAGGCCATCTGGGACGCCGTCCGCGAGTCCGTCGCCGAGGTGGGCGCCTGGCTGCCGTGGTGCCATCCCGCCTACGGCCTCGACGACGCCCTCGCCTGGGTTCGGGCGTCACGGGACGCACGGGCGCGCGGCGAGGAGTGCGCCTTCGTCGTCACTGACGCCGTGGAGGGCGCCTTGTTGGGCGGCTGCGGCCTCAACCAGGTCGACGCCGTCAACCGCCGGGCCAACCTGGGCTACTGGGTGCGCACCTCGGCGACGGGCAGGGGCGTGGCCACCGAGGCGGCCCGGCTGGCAGCCGAGTTCGGCCTCACCGTGCTCGGTCTGGGCCGGCTGGAGATCGTGGCGGCGACGGGCAACCAGGCGAGCCAGCGGGTGGCGGAGAAGTTGGGGGCCGTGCGCGAGGGCGTCCTCAGGAACCGCTTCTGGTTGGGCGGCGAGCCGGTCGACGGCATCCTCTACTCCCTGGTGCCCACCGACCTCGAGCGGGGCACGACCGTCCCAGACGGGCTACGGGGGCCGAGGTGAAGGGTTCCTCCGCTCGCAGAGCGAAGGGCCGTTCCAGGAGGGTTGCTCGGCTGACCCGTGCCCGTCCGCTTTGAAAGTGTCGGAGAGGGACCGGGAAAACTTGAGAGCGGAGCTAGGGTCCCGCTCGATGCTGGCCGCCGAACCGGTGTTCCTCGGTGAGGACCTGCTCGCCTGGCTGCTCCTCGCCCTGGGCGGGGCGCTCGCCGTCGGCAACGCCCTCGCTCTCGTCCGGCCCCCTCGGGAGACCCGCCGGGGCGAGCTGGCCCGGGCGCCGGTGGCCCGCAGCGTGGTGATGGCCGTCGTCGGCCTGGTGGCTGCCATCTGGGCCCTCGCCAGCCTCACCGGCTGATCGCCGCTCGGGCACCCAGCAGGCGCGTCCGGCCGAACTGATCGGGGAAATGGTCCCTGGAGAGCCATTTCCCC
>DASZJY010000386.1:0-1741 GCA_035947635.1 Acidimicrobiales bacterium
CGCCGGGGCCCCGCTGAAGAACGCGCAGAGCCGCCCCGACGACGCCGATGCCTTCGTCACCAAGATCAACACCGCCGGGTCGGCCTGGCTCTACTCGACCTACCTGGGGGGCGGCGAGGAGGAGCACGGTCTGGGCATCGCCGTCGACGGCCAGGGGCACGCGTACGTCGCCGGCGACACTCGCTCCGGCGACTTCCCGGTGGCGAGCGCCTTGCGGGGAGCGCCTCCGAACTCGCAGGGGGGCGCCGGAGCACCGGACGCGTTCGTCTCCAAGCTGGCGCCCACCGGGTCCACCCTCGTGTACTCCACGTACCTCGGGGGAGGCGGGCTCGACCAGGCCGCTGCCGTCGCCGTCGACGCCGCCGGCCATGCCTTCGTCACCGGCAACACCGGCTCCGATGACTTCCCCGTGGCCGACGCCGCCCAGTCGGCGAGGCGAGGGGACTCCGACGCGTTCATCTCGAAGCTGTCACCCACGGGATCGGCGCTCGTCTACTCGACCTATCTGGGCGGCCGTGGCTCCGACACCGCCACCGACATCGCCGTCGACAACGAGGGCAGGGCATCGGTGACCGGGTCGCTCACCTCCACGGATCTCCGCACGGTGGACGCCGTGCAGACGCGCCCGGGCGGTGGCTTCCTCGACGGGTTCGTCGCCACGCTCGACGCCTCGGGCTCCGAGGTCGTGCGGTCGTCGTACCTCGGCGGGCGCGACTCGGACCAGGGACTGGCCATCGCCGTGGACTTCGACGGCACCCTCGCCCTCGCCGGGCTCACGAGCTCGTCGGACTTCCCCATCGCCGGTGCGCTCCAGCAGAGCACCGGAGGGGGAGCGGGCGACGCCTTCGTCTCGAGGCTCGGACGACCGGTGGCCGGTGCCGCCAACCCGACTGGCGCGCCCGGCAGCGACGGCCGAGCACAAGTGCTCCTCGTCACGACGGTGGGGCTGCTCCTGATCGCCGTCGTACAGAGTCTGTGGCTGCGCCGGCGGCCGGCGCCCGACGTGCCCGGGCAGATGCCGACCCCCGCGCACGTGCCGGAGGCCGCCGCCACCCCCGAGGACCAGGCGGCGTGGATCGCCAAGGCCGACCAGGCCGTCCGGGCCACCGGCTTCCCCAGCGTCCAGGTCCCTCAACCACCTGCTCCGGCACCGTTCCGCACCCGCCGCAGGCGCGCGGCGGTGGACGACGGCGGTCCGCTGACGGCGGAGGTGCCCGTCCCGGACCTCCTCGCGGGCGAGGACGACGAAGACGTGGCCGACGAGTGGAGGCCGGCGGAGACCGCCCGCGAGGAGGCCTTCACCGGGGCCGGTGGCGCGCCGGCCAAGGCGCCGGCCGTCGACCTCTCCGACCCCGATCTGCTGGGGGCCTCGGAGCCCGAGCCCGAGCTCCCCTCCGACCCCGCCTGGTGGGACCTCCTCATCGAGGACGAGAGCAACGCCCGTTCGCCCGCGCCGGCGCCTCCTGACCCCCGCCCGCCCGCGGAGACGCCAGTGGCCGCTCCCGACGGGGGGACGGCCGACGACGACTGGGCCGCCGACCTGTGGACGGCCGGCATGGTGGCAGAGGCGGCAACCCCCTCGAGCTCAGCGGGCCCGCCACCGGACGCCGCCGCTCCGCCACCGGCAGGCGTCGCCGACCAGACCGCGGCGGGCGCAGCCCCGACCCCACCGGCCCTGACGCCCCCTCCACCGACCCCGCCCGCCCCTGCGGTGTCCACGCCCCCGGCGCCCGCGCCGCCG
>DASZJY010000387.1:0-2364 GCA_035947635.1 Acidimicrobiales bacterium
TCGAGCTCCTCCGCATCGCCGCCCGCGACCTCACCGGCGTGGACGACCTTCCCGACGTCGGCCGGGCCCTGGCGACCATGGCCGGCCACGTCTTCGACGGGGCGTGCGCCATCGCCGGTGCCGACGGACTGACGGTCGTCGGCATGGGGAAGCTCGGTGGCTCGGAGCTCAACTACGCCAGCGACGTCGACGTCATGTTCGTGGCCGAGGACCCCGCAGGCGGCGAACGCGTCGCCCGAGCGGTCCTCGACGTCGCCCGGGCGTGCTTCCGGGTGGACGTCGACCTCCGTCCCGAGGGACGGGACGGCCCGCTGGTGCGGTCGCTCGAGTCGTACGAGGCGTACTGGGACCGCTGGGCGGAGACGTGGGAGTTCCAGGCGCTGCTCAAGGCCCGACCCATCGCCGGCGACGCCGACCTCGGCGACGCATTCCTGGCCGCCGCCGAGAAGCGCCTGTGGACGAAGCCGTTCACGGCCGAGGACCTGCGGGCGGTACGGGTGATGAAGGCGAGGGCCGAGGGCGAGCTGGCCCGGCGGGGGCTCACCGACCGGGAGATCAAGCGGGGACGGGGCGGGATCCGCGACATCGAGTTCGCCGTCCAGCTCCTCCAGCTCGTCCACGGTCGTCACGACCCCGCCCTGCGCTCGCCCAACACGCTCGAGGCCCTGGCGGAGCTGGGCACCGCCGGCTACGTCGACGGCGGGGATGCCAGGCACCTCGACCACGCATACCGCCTCCTGCGCACGGTCGAGCACCGCCTGCAGCTCGTGCAGGAGCAGCAGGTGCACGCCCTTCCCACCGATCCCGCCGCCATGTCCCGCCTGGCTCGGGTGATGGGCTACCGCGACAGCTCGGAATCCACCGCCGGCGAGCAGCTGGCCGGGTACCTGCGGCGCCAGCAGGCCACCGTTCGCTCGATCCACGAGCACCTCTTCTTCCGGCCCCTCCTCGACGCCCTGTCGGCGCGGCCCTCACCCGAGGCCGCGGCCGGCGCCGAGGGGGCCCCCGCGGTCGCCCTCTCCGCCGAAGCGGTCGAGACCCGCCTCGCCGCCTTCGGCTTCACCGACGCCCGCCGCACCCACCAGGCGCTGGCCGAACTCACC
Organism: Acidimicrobiales bacterium; assembly: GCA_035947635.1. Taxonomy (GTDB): domain Bacteria; phylum Actinomycetota; class Acidimicrobiia; order Acidimicrobiales; family AC-14; genus DASZJY01. Next base: position 1,104 of record DASZJY010000387.1, read on the forward strand.
CGAGGGCTCACTCGCTCGTCCCGGCTCATGCAGCAGATGCTCCCGCTGCTCCTGGAGTGGCTGTCGGAGTCTCCCGACCCCGACCTCGGCCTCCTCGGCCTACGAGTGCTCACCACCGGCGAGCACCGGGCGGGCGAGCTGGCTGTCGCCTTCCGCGAGTCGCCAGAGGCGGCCCGCCGCCTTTGCGTCCTGGTCGGCACCAGCCGACGGCTCACCCAGACGCTCGAGCACCACCCCGACCTGATCCCCGCCCTGGGCACCCCCGAGGCCCTCGCGCCCCGCACGGCGGACGCCATGCTCGAAGGAGCCACCACCGCCCTCGCCTGGCGGATGGACACCAACGAGCGCCAGCGCGGGCTCGAGCGGTTCCGGCGCCGGGAGGAGCTGCGGATCGCGGCGTGCGACCTCCTCGAGCTCACGCCCTCGGAAGAGGAGCCGGTGGTGGTGACCGGTGCGGGCCTCACGACGCTCGCCGAGGCCTGCGTGCAGGCGGCGCTCACCACCCTCGAACCACCCCTGCCCTTTGCCGTCGTGGCCATGGGCCGCTTCGGCGGCGCCGAGCTGTCTTATGCCAGCGACCTCGACGTGCTCTTCGTGTACGACGGCTCCACCAACGAGGACTTCGCGATGGCGGAGAAGACGGCCGAGGCCTTGCTCGCGTTCCTTTCCGGGCAGACGCCGGCCAACCGCGTGTACCCCGTCGACGCCGACCTGCGGCCCGAGGGCAAGGACGGCCCGCTGGCCCGAAGCCTCGAGGGCTACCGCGCCTACTACGAGCGCTGGGCCCAGGTCTGGGAACGCCAGGCCCTCCTGCGGGCCCGCTCGGTGGCGGGCGACGCCGAGCTGGGCCGGCGCTTCCTCGACCTGGTCGAGCCCCATGTCTGGCGGGACCCCTTCCCCGAGGAGGACGTCCGCGAGATCCGCCGCATGAAGGCCCGCATCGAGCGTGAGCGCATCCCCGCCGGCGAGGACCCCCAGTTCCACCTCAAGTTGGGCCGCGGCTCGCTCTCCGACGTCGAGTTCACCGCCCAGCTGCTCCAGCTGCGCCATCGGGTACCGGCCACCGGGACCATGGCCGCCCTCGACGCCCTCGAGACAGCAGGGGCCCTGGCCCCGGACGACCGGAGCGTCCTGGGCGAGGCCTACCGCTTCTGCGAGCGGACGAGGAACCGGTGGTTCCTCGTGAAGGGAGCGCCCGACGACGCCCTCCCCCGCACGCCGGAGAACCTGGCCCGTCTGGCCCGCTCTCTGGGGACGACGC
>DASZJY010000388.1:0-7981 GCA_035947635.1 Acidimicrobiales bacterium
CGAGCTCGCTGACCTCCGCCGCCGGGATGGGATCGCCGGGCGCCACCGTGATCCGGCTCGCCGCGTGGGCAGGCCCGGGAGCGCGCCGCCGGCTGCGGTAACGGACGGTGCGCGTCCCCCGCTCGAGCGCCATCGAGGCCCAGGTGTACGGCACGCCGAGGGCAGCACGCGCCGACACGACGAAGGCCAGCCTGCTCGCCTCCAGGGTGAAGAACCACAGGCCGTCGCGGCCGTCGGGATCGCGGGCGTAGGTCCGGACGTTGGTCTCGCAGAACGTCGACGCCCGCGGCACGGGCGGCAAGCCCGGGAGCCGCACGTCGGTCATGAGGAACGGCGTGAGGCCCACCCAGGCGCCGCCGTCGAAGGTTTCGACGGTGAGCTGATCGGGGAGCAGGCGCTGGACGACGGCGGGGTCGTACCTCCAGTGGAGCGCGCTGAAGGAGCTCCACGTCTGGAACATGAGGGGGCAGCGGACCGAGTGGGGCGGGTGGCGACTGCTCACGCGCATCATTGAGGTGCAGGAGCTTCGCCGAAGGCAAGTCGGCGCGCCGCGTCCCGGCCATCCCGAGAAGGCGTGAAGTAAGGTCACCACTCGCTCACAGCAGCGGCGGCGATGGAGGAGCCATGGCAGCGGTGACACCCGTCGAGACGGCCCCGGTCCCGGCCACCCTTGACGAAGGCGGCATCAAAGACCGCCTCATGCGGATGTTCAACGAACTGGTCCACGTGCGGGTCATCACCGTCGTCGGCGAGGCCACGGTGACACTCCCGAAGGCGGGCGGGGGCAAGGCGATCGTCGACACCGACGAGAAGCCGCTCGACCAGGCCCTCGTGACGGTCTTCAACCTGATCGATGGTGATGTGACGAACATCGTCGCGCCGTCCTTGAAGGACGATCAGGCGATCCGAGACTTCCACTCGGCGCAGGTGGAGAAGAGCATGGCCGTGCTCCCGTCCAACGTCGCCACCCTTGTCGACTTCGGGAAGGAACTCATCGACCTCCTGAGGACGTAAGGGGCGACGGCGTGGACACCGCGCAGCGGATCGTCGACGATCTGCTCAACCTCGAGATCGACATCATCATCAAGCCGGGCATGACGGCCAGGAAGATGCCAGAGCCGCCGCACGCGCTGCTCGACATCATCGGGATGTACGACACCTACCTGTGCCAGGCCGCCAACCGGATGAACCCCGTGTGGGACGCCATGGGGACGCCGAGGCCTCCGGTGCAGGTCCGCCCCTCCAGCGAGTCGCCCCGGCCACAGTCGCCCAACCGCCAGACCGACCCGGCCACGGGGCGGTTGACGCAACCCCTGCGCACGGAGTCCGTGCCCGACGTCATCTCCGAGGACGTCTTCGACCAGCTCCGTGAGCGGGCGGTGGAGGCGGAGGCGGTCTATCGGCGCCTGGTCGCAGTGGAGAAGCAGCTCCCCGAGGACGAGACGGGCGTCATCCTGACCCGGATCTTCCGCAACTGCGATCAGGTCAAGGCGTTGCTGACCAAGCCGGAGATCAGGACCGTCCTCGGCGCTGGTGTCGATCGGGACAACGCACGGACCCTCGTGCTGCCCTTGGAATCCCCCGACATGGTCGTCCTGCGCAAGATCTGGGAGATCGGCACCGAGACGGTGGTCATGCAAACCGTCGCCCAGCTCGACGGCGACATCGTCACCCGCATTCAGCGAGGACGCGAGGTGGCCGCCTACAAGCCCCTGCACGACCTGCACCAGCAAGCCGTCTCCTCCGCCTTGAAGCACTGGCAGTTCCTCGCCCAGACGGTGGCCACGTTCATGTCGTCGGTGCTCCGGGGTTTTTTTTTGGGGCGACGAGGTGGTGGCTGAACGTCCGTACCCTCGTGGCGGCGGCCAGGCAGGGGGGGAAGGAGGCGGTCACGACGATGTCCCGTCGCCGGGCGCGGGGCACACGTCTCGGCGGCCCCCGGCGCATCGCCGCCCTGTTCAAGGACATCCAGGCCCTCAAGGCCGACCTGCTGGCGGCGGGCGGTGCCACCATCGACACGCCCGCCCCGCCCCCGGGGGCGGGCGACGCCTTTCCCGTCGCCGCCCGCACGGTCGTCCAGCCCGACGGCGACTTCCTCTTCTTCGTCGGCGACAGCTACTTCGTCGATCCTGACGTCAGGCGACTGCACGCCGACCGCGTGTCCGCCTGGTTCGCCGACCTGGAGCGGCGGGTGACGGCGACCGCCTTGGCCTTGCGGCGCGCCGCCCTCGCGCTGACGACCGTCGTCTTCGTCACCAGCGGCCAGGCCTTCCTGAAGAGCGCGGTGTCGGGCCTCTGGGTCCTCGCCATCGGGACGGGCGGGAGCTTCGTCCTCCAGTCGGGCCTACGCCTCGCCCTCGGCCATGGCATGCGTCGCCACGGGCGCAGGCGGTGAGATGGACGACGAACGGCCCGCGCCCCTACCCGCTGCTGTCGCGCTCGAGGCGGTCGAGCCAGCCCTCGACGGCGGAGGCGAACGCCTCGGGCTGATCGAGCCAAGGGACGTGGCCGCTGCCCTCGAGGACGACGAGCTCGGCGGTGGCCAGGCGGCGGCGGATGCGCTCGGACTGCGCCGGCGGGCAGAGCACGTCGTGGCGCCCGACGACGAGGAGGGCGGGAGCGTCCAGCTGAGCGAGCCGATCGACCGTGCTCCACCACCCGAGCGCCTGCATCCAGCGTCCGGCGGCGCGGGCGTCGAACGTCGCCCCGGCGAAGACCGCCTCCGGATCGGTGCCGGAACCCTCGACGACGAGATGGGGAGCCAGGGCGTCCAGGGTGGCGGCCAACTCGTCGTCGGTGGCGGGCGGGACCCGTTGCAGGACGTCGACCTCCACCGGCACCGGCGGTGAGTCGAAGTCGTCGAGGAGGCTCTCGTCGCTCCCCAGCTCCCCCGGCGTGCCCCCCACGAGAACCAGGCCCCGCACCCGCCCGGGATGGCGGAGCGCCAGCTCCTGGGCCACCGAAGCCCCGTGGAAGTGCCCGAGGACCCAAGGCGACTCGGCACCCAGCTCATCGGCCAGGGCGGCGGCGTCGTCGGCGAGCTGCTCCATCGTGATGCTGTCGTGGGAGGGCCGTCCCGAGCGCCCATGGCCCCGGTGGTCGTAGTACACGAGCCGCAGGCGCCTCCCCAGCCGGTCGAGCCCGGGCCGGAGGTAGGTGTGGTCGGCGCCCGGCCATCCCGCCATGACGAGGCACACGGGGCCTTCGCCGACGCCCTCGAAGTGGAGGGTCGTGCCGTTCACCGATGCGGTGGGGATCAGACCACCGCCGGCTGCAGCGCGGGGGTGGTGAAGCCGTAGCCCTCGGCCTTGAGGGCCTGGATCAGCGGCCGCAGCGCGGCGACCGTGCTCGAGCGGTCACCACCACCGTCGTGCAGGAGCACCACCGCCCCGGGGCGGACCTGGGACATCGTGCGGACCACGATGGCCTCGGGCGGCGACTCGAGGTAGTCGGAGGAGTCGACGGTCCACCCCAGGACGCGCAGGCGCAGCCTGCGGGCCACCCGGACGACCTCGGGCGTGACGACGCCGAACGGAGCCCGGAGGAACTGCGGCCACACGCCGTCGACCGATTCCAGGAACGCCGCTCCCCCGCCGACCTGCCGCAGCACCTCCGCCCGCGAGCGCCGGGCCAGGTTGGGGTGGTCGACGGTGTGGTCGCAGTGGGTGTGGCCGGCATCGTGCTGGGCGCGGACGAGCTCGGGGAACCGGCGCCCGGGCTCGGCCAACACGCAGAAGGTGGCCCGCACCCCCTCCTCGCGGAGGATCTGAAGGATTGGCGGAGTCCAGCGGGGATCGGGCCCGTCGTCGAACGTGAGCGCCACGACCCTGTCGGTCACGGGTTCGGGTGGGACCTCCTCCGCCACGACGTCCCGCGACACCACCTCCCCGCTCATCTCGCCCACCGTGAGGCGCTCGACCCTGGGCCGGCCGGGTCGCCACAGGCCCTCCTCGACGGCCGGGAGGGGCGGCGGGGGTAGGGTCACCTCCCGCTCGCCGACGGCCTCCGTGCTGTCGACACCGTCCCGCACCCTGACGTCGTCCTCCGGGCGCAGGCGCGTGGCGGTAGACGCCGGCCCGCCGTTCACGGTGATGCGCGGAGGGTCGACGTCGGAAACGAGCACCCGACGGGTGACAGCCGACCGGAGAGAGCCGGCCCGAAGCGGTCGGCCCGCCTCCACGAGCGCAGCCCCCACCGTCCGCGACGAGTCGGCGAGCACGAGCGAGCGCCCTTCGACCTCGACCATGATGCGCTCGGACGCGTCGGCCGCGACGCTGAACGAGGCGAACATCCCGGAGAGCACCGCCACCCGGGCGCTCCACCGCACCCAGGACCGCACGGAGCGAATCCTTGCGCGCGACAGGGCCGCTGTCGAGCATCTCCCGAGCTGGCGGACCCTACGATGACGCCATGAGAAGACGCTTACTGCTGATGTGCGTTGCTGCCTGCGTCGTGATCTCGGCGGGCAACGTCCCCGCCCCCGCCCAGACCACGTCCACCATCGGCAGCAGCGGGACGGGCGACCCCTACTTCCCCTTGCAGGGCAACGGCGGCTACGACGTCGGTCACTACGACATCACCTTCTCCTACGAGCCCCCCACCCGGCGGATGGTCGGGTCGACCCGCATCACCGCCACCACGACCCAGGAGCTGAGCCGCTTCAACTTGGACTTCACCGGTCTCACCGTGCGGGAGGTCGTCGTCGACGGTGCGCCGACGACGTTCAGCCACCAGGGGCAGGAGCTGGTCGTCACCCCCCGCGCCACGCTCCCCAGCGGGCGGTCCTTCACCGTGTCGGTCGGCTACGACGGCAGCCCGGCTCACGTCGTGGACCCCGACGGCTCCCCCGACGGCTGGATCGTCACCGACGACGGCGCCTACGTGGCGGGGGCACCGCAAGGGGCGATGACGTGGTTCCCCGGCAACCACAACCTCCTCGACAAGGCCACCCACACCTTCAGGGTGACCGTTCCCGACGGCACGACGGTCATGGCCAACGGCTACATGGTCTCCCGGGTGTCGGCCGGCGGCCGGACGACGTTCCACTGGGACTCCACCGAGCCCATGGCCAACTATCTGGCCACCACGACCCTCGGGCGCTTCAGCTTCAGCGCCACCCGTACGCCGCTCGGGGTGAACTACGTCGCCGTCGACCCCAACGTGGCCTCGGCGGCCAACGGCCCCGTGCAGCAGAGCTACAACATCGTGTCGTCGCTGAGCGGGATGTTCGGTCCCTACCCGTTCTGGGTCACCGGCGGCATCGTCGACAACGCCGCCTTCGTCGGGTACGCCCTCGAGACCCAGACCAAGCCGATCTATCCATTCCCGCCCGACACGATCCTCGTCGTGCACGAGCTCGCCCATCAGTGGTACGGCGACTCGGTGACCCCCACGGTGTGGCGCGACATCTGGCTCAATGAGGGCTTCGCGACCTACGCCGAGTGGCTTTGGACCGAGCGCAACGGCGGAGCGACGGCCGAGCAGCACTTCAACTCCTGGTACGCGATCGCCGCAGACCAGCCCTTCTGGCAGGTACGCCCCGGTGACCCCGGCGCCGCCCGCCTCTTCCACCCCGCGGTCTACCTCCGGGGCGCCATGACCCTCCACGCGCTCCGCACGACCGTCGGCAGCCGCGTGTTCTTCTACATCCTTCGGGCGTGGGCCGACGAGCATCGCCACGGTCACGGCACCACCCACCAGTTCGTCGATCTGGCCGAGCGTTTCTCGGGACGCCAGCTCGACAGCCTCTTCCAGCGCTGGCTCTACCAGACGGGAAAGCCGACCTTCCCCTGAGCGCGGCGGCGGCATCGGCTCAAGCCCGGCCACCGGCGATCCGATATCTGATGGATGGAGCGACGGCGGCGGACGTCCGCGGTGGGTGGCGCCCGATGGGGTCTCGCAGTCGGTGTCGCCCTCGTGTCGTCCCTCCTCCCTGCGACCCGCCCTGCTGCTGCCCCGGCGACGGCCGCGGCGGGGCCGACGTTCGGCACCGCCGGAGAGGTCTCGACACCGCTCCGACCGTCGTCGGCCGACGCCGCGAACGCACTGGCGCTCCAGGCCGACGGGCAGCTTCTCCTTGCCGGCGCCGCCGGCGGAGACTTCGGCATCACGCGTCTGGACAAGGACGGCCGTCCGGGTGCCCGGTTCGGCGTCGTGGACGGCAAGGTCACCACCGACTTCGATGGCACGGACGACGTCGCCAACGCGGTCGTCGAGGCAGCTGGGGGCCGGGTGGCGGCGGCCGGCTCGGCGGGAGGCGACGTGGCCGTCGCCCGCTACGAGCGCGACGGCATCCTCGACCGCTCCTTCGCCGGGGACGGTCGCCTGACGTTCGACCTCGGGAGCGCGCGGGACCTGGCCCATGCCGTCGTGGCCCTTCCCGACGGTCGCATCGTGGTCGCCGGTGGTACCCCGTCGACCTCCGTCGCCGTCCGCCTGCTCCCCGACGGCAATCCCGATCCCTCGTTCGGGCTCGGGGGAAGGGTCGCCGGGCCTCCCGGAGGGCCGACCCGGGCCGCCGTCCTGCAGGGCGACGCCAAGCTGCTCCTCGCCGGCGGGGCAGGCGACGAGCTCATCGTCACGCGCCACCTGGCCGACGGGACACCCGACCCCGAGTTCGGGGCCGCCGGCGTCGCCAGCGTGACGGTCGGCGCCCCGGCGGCAGCCGCGGCCATGATCGTCGGCCCCGACGGGACGATCACCATCGCCGGCACGAGGGGGTCGGACGTCGCGATCGCCCGTCTCGACGCCAACGGAGGGGTCGACACCACGTTCGGCGCCAGCGGCAGCGGAGCGGCGATCCTCGATCTCGGCGGCCAGGAGTCAGCCCACGGCCTGGCCAGCCGGCCCGACGGTGCCCTGCTGGTGGTGGGCGACGCCGGCAACCGTGGCCTGGTGGTGCGCTACCGACCCGACGGCACCCTCGATCCGGCGTTCGGTTCGGGCGGCTACAGCGTCGCCGGAACGGACCCGATCCACGGGACGCACCTGACCCGGTTCCGCGCTGCCTTGGCCCACCCCGAGAGCGGGTGGACGGTCGCCGGTGCGCTGGGCGACAACGCCATGGTGTACAGGGTGTGGGAGCCCTCGGGGATCGTGCTACCCGCGGGGGCGACGGTCATCGACTTCGGCAGCCGCTTCCAGAAGGTCAACGACGCCCTGGTGCAGTCCGACGGCCGGATCCTTGTCGTCGGAGAGCTCGCCGGCCAGGTTGCTCTCGTCCGCTACAACCAGGACGGCAGTCGCGATCCCGCCTTCGGGGTCGGCGGCATCGTGGTCTCCGACCGGCTCAGCGACCCACGCGCCGTCACCCTGACGAGCGGCGGCCGGATCGTCGTCGGCGGAACCGCCCACCTCGGCTCGCGTTCGGTCGTCGCCCTGTTGGCGTTCCGTGCCGACGGCTCGCCCGACCCCTCGTTCGGGATCGACGGGCGCACGACGACCGACTTCGGCACTGACGCCTATCAGTACGCGGAGGCAGTGTTCACACTGCCCGACGGCGCCCTGCTGATCGCGGTTCACCCTGGCACGGGCCCGAAGCTGGCTCGCTACACCCCGGCGGGCGTCCTCGACCCGACGTTCGGGACGGGGGGCGTCGCCGCCTTCCCGGCAGCTTCGGCGGCGGGGATGGTGCTCCAGCCCGACGGCCGCATCCTCGCCCGGGGCGGGAGGCGGACGGTGTCCCGGTTCCTCCCCGACGGCACGCCCGACCGCGGCTTCGGGACCGACGGCAGCGTCACCTTCGCCCAGACGGACCTCCTCGACGTCGACGTGTTCGCCCTCTAGCCCGACGGTCGCATCCTCGTGGCGGGGAGATCCCACTACGTCACGGACGACGTCACCGTCGTGCGTCTGCTAGCCGACGGCTCCCGTGATCCCAGCTGGCAACGGGTGCCGGCGCGTTACGACAAGGAGCTCGTCGCGGTGTACCCGGCGAACAGCAAGCCTACGGCGCTGCACGTGCTGCCCGACGGGAAGGTCC
>DASZJY010000389.1:0-2446 GCA_035947635.1 Acidimicrobiales bacterium
CCTCGAAGCCGTGGCCCGCAAACCAGGCGATGTCGTGGTCGACCTCGGGCTGGCGGTACGGATGCCGGAACCGGCTGGGCACGTAGCGCCCGTTGTTGACCGTCCCTGCATTCGCGGTGAAGACGAGGTCGGGCAGGCCGGGCTGGGGCTCGAGGACCTCGACGTCCGCTCCCGCCGCCCTCAGGGCGGCGACCAGGCCTTCCCACTCAGAGCGGGCGGCATCGAGGTCGACGGCCACCTCCCGGTGCATCCACGGGTTGATCTCGTACAGCACACCGAAGTGTTCGGGCGGGCACATGAGGAAGCGCCGGCCCCACGGGAGGGTCACCGGGTCAGGCGGCGGTCAGGTGGGCGGTGAGGGTGTCCAGGAACAAGCCGACGTCGGTGACGATGCCGAGGGCCTGGTGGCTGCCCCGGTCGGCCAGCTTGGTGACGACCGCCTGGTTGATGTCCACGCAGTAGGTCTCCACGCCGGCCGGGAGCAGGTTCCCGGTGGCGATGGCGTGCAGCGTCGACGCCAGCATGAGCGCTACCGCGACGCCCGGGAGCTGGTCCCGCATGGCGTCGGCCGCCTCGACGATGTCGGTGATCACGTCGGGCAGGGGGCCGTCGTCACGGACTGACCCACCGAGGACGAACGGCACGTCCCGCAGCACGCACTCGTACATCACGCCGCGGGTGAGCCAGCCATCGGCGACGGCGGCGGCGATCGAGCCCCGGCGGCGGACCTCGTTGATGACCCGCAGGTGATTGCTGTGCCCGCCCTCGGCCGGCGTCTCGCCGCTCAACGGGACGCCCAGGGACGTCCCCGTCACGGCGGACTCGATGTCGTGGGTCGCGAACCCGTTGCCGGCGAAGAGGACGTCGACCCAGCCCTCCCGCACCAAGCGGGCGAGTGACGGCGCCGCGCCGGTGTGGACGACCGCCGGCCCGCAGACGGCGAGGATCTTGGCGCCGCTGGCCCGCGCCGCCCGCAGGCGGTCGGCCACCCGCCCGACGAGGACGTCCTTGGGCTTCTCGGAGGAGACCTCCGAGGTCATGAACTCGAACGGGCTGGCGCCCCGGGGGCGGTCGAGGGGTTGGGCCCGGACCCCCTGGTCGCCGACGACGACCTGGTCGCCCGCCCGCACCCGGTGCATGGGGACCGTGCGCACCCTCCCGTCGGGAAGGACGACCAGCCCGCAGTCCATCTCCGGGTTCTCCACGTCGACCCACCGGCCGGAGAGGCGGACCTGGGTCGGGAGGTTGGTGGTGGCGTAGAAGCCCTCGGGGAGGACGCCGTCGGCGGTCGCCGTGGCGACGGAAGCATCGGCCTGCTCCACCCGGTTGGCCCCGTGCAGCATGAGCGTGGCGACCAGCCGGGACAGGGCCTCCTCGTCGTCGGCCAGTACCTCGAGGCGCGCGCGGCTGGAGTCGACGCTCGTGCGCCCGATCTCGACGTCGACCATGCGGTAGTCGGCACCGGCGTCGACGATCACGTCGAGCACCTTGGCAAGGATCAGCGAGTCGATGATGTGGCCCTCGACCTCGACCAGCTCCGTCGCCATCAGGGGCCAGCGGGCTGAGTGGTGCCTGCTGGCGGCTTCGCCGCCCCGGGCTCGGCCGCCGGCTTCGCCCCGTCGCCCTCGGCCGCCGGCTTGGCACCGTCGCCCTCGGCCCCCGCTTCCTCCGCCGCTTCCTGGGCGAGGTGCTCGGACACCGGTACCTGGTCCTCGCCGATCGTGGGCTCGGGCTTGAAGCGTCCCTGGCGGTGGTCCCACAGGTCCCGCACGATGACCTGGATCACGCCGGCGGCCGGGATGGCGAGCAGGGCCCCCAGGAACCCGAACAGCTCAACGCCGATCAGCACGCTCACGAGGACGAACAGCTGGTTGATCTGCACCGTCTTGGACATGATCACGACCTGCAGCACGTGGTTCTCGAACTGCTGGTAGACGATGTAGACGATCAGCATCCCCACGCCTGCGCTGGTCGAGTGCAGAAAGGCCACCCCGACGGTGGGGATGGCACCGAGGGTGGCCCCGACGAGCGGGATGAGATCGGCGAACGCGACCCACAAGGCCAGGACCGCCCGGAAGGGAACGTCGAAGGCCCAGAGGGCGATGAAGGTCACGACCCCGGCGATGACGCTGATGGTGAGGTTGCCCATGACGTAGCCGGTGAGGGCCCGGCCGCAGTCGCCGGCGACCGCCAGCACCCGTTCTCGTCGTGGTGGCGAGAGGATGCCCAGGCCGCTTCGGGCGAGGTCCGGTCCGTACAGGATCATCAGGAACGACAGGACCATGATCGTGAGCAGTGAGATGATCCCGCTGGCCACCGACCGGGCCACCTTCAAGGCGGGGCCCCCGGCGGAGCTGAGGGAGTCGCGGATCTTCTGCTCGTTCTCCTCCAGCTTCTCGTCGAGCTTGTAGCGCTTCACCAAGCCGCCGACGGGGCCCTCGCCCGC
>DASZJY010000390.1:0-1666 GCA_035947635.1 Acidimicrobiales bacterium
GGATCCGCGACGCGGGGCCCGAGGCGGATGTGGGTGGCGACGACGGTGGCGCCCGCTTCGACGCTCACCCGGAGGTAGTCGGGGTCGGCGAAGCCGCTGATGTCGTTGCCCATCAGGGCGCCCGCCCGGTAGGCGGCCGCCGCCACCTCGGCCCGCCAGGTGTCGACCGAGATGGGCAGGTCGAAGCGGCGGTGCAGGGCCTCGACGGCGGGCACAACCCGGTCGAGCTCCTCCTCGGCACCGACGGCCGGCCCCGGGCCGGCTTTGACCCCGCCGACGTCGAGGATGTCCGCCCCCTCGTCGACAAATTGCTCGGCCCGCCGGCAGAGGTCGTCGAGGGCGAAGTGGGCGCCGCCGTCGAAGAACGAGTCGGGCGTGCGGTTCAGGATGCCCATCACCAGCGTGCGGGTGGCCAGCTCGTAGCTCCGGGAGCCCAGGACCAACCGCATCTCGGGGACGCTACCGGTGCGGCGGCGCCGGCACGGTGCTGACCTCCACGTCGAGGCGGCGGGGGCCGGCTCGCACGACGCGCAGCGTCAACGAGCCCACGCGGACGAGCGTGCCCACCTCGGGCACGGTGGCCCGGGGGATGGGTGACCCGGGCGGCGCCAGCACGAGCGGGGGCCCGTACCGGTGCAGGGCGGGCTCCACCACACCGGCCGCCCCCCGCCCGGGGCGGGCGACGACGACGGCGTCCAGGCGGCGGACGGCGGCGGCCCGCAGTCCGGAGAGAAGGGCGGCGGGCGAGCGGGCACCGTCGACGACCATGAGGGTGGCTCCTCCTCCCCGCCACACCCGGGCGCCCGGGGAGACGGGACGCCCGTCCAGTGCCCCGGGGCGCACGACCGGCACGCTCGCGACGACCAGCACCCCGACGACGGCGACGGCCGCCAGCGCCCGTCGCCGCAGGCCCACTCCGACGACCACCGCCGCCGCCAGCCCGAGCAGGTGCGGCGCCCCCAGCTGGCCCAGTGGCGCGGTGGCCGCCACCCGGGCTACGCCAGCGACCCAACCGAGCAGCAGGTCGGTGGGGACGTGCACCGCCCTCGCCACCGTGCCACCGGCCGCGCCGGCGGGCAGTCCGGCGGCCATGGCCCACACCGAGAGGGGACCGGCGGCGGGAAGGGCGAGGAGGTTGGCCGGGATGGCCACGACCGGGAGGGTGCCGAAGGTGGGCACGAGCACCGGGGCGACCCCGAGCTGGGCGGCGAGGGTGACGCCGAGGGCCGAGGCCAGGGGGCGGGGGCCGGGTAGCGCCCGAGTCAGCGGCGCAGCCAGCAGGGCGATGCCGGCGCACGCGCCGACCGAGAGCCGGAAGCCCACCGAGGAGGCCACCAGGGGGTCGACGAGGAGGAGGCCGGTCACCGCCAGCGCCAGCAGGCGCACGCCGGACACGGGCCGGCCGAGCGTGTCGGCGAGCAGGGCGATGGCGGCCATCGACACCGCCCGCAGCACCGACGGCTCCCAGCGGGTGAGCAGTCCGAAGAACACCAGCACGGCGACGCCGACGGCGAACCGGGTGCGCAGCCCGGTGCGTCGGAGGCCCGGCCCGGCCAGGGCCAGGACAAACGCCACGTTTTGGCCGGAGACGACCAGAAGGTGAGTGAGCCCCGACGCCCGGAAGTCGTCGGCTACCTCCACCGACTGCCCCCGGTCGTCGCCGAGG
>DASZJY010000391.1:0-9843 GCA_035947635.1 Acidimicrobiales bacterium
GTCGGGTTCCGGCTCGGCCCCGGCGGGCTCGAGCCGCTGACAGCCGGCGCCCAGCCTCTCCCGGGCCCGGGCGCCGACCCGGCGCAGGTGGGGTTCACGCCGGACGGCTCGGCGCTTGTCGTCACCGACCGCGGGACCGACTCGATCGTCACCTTCGCCGTCGGCCCGGACGGCGCCCTGGGCCCGCCCCAGACGGTTGCCTCCTCTGGCCCCACGCCGTACGGGTTCGCCTTCGCCGGCCGTCGCACGCTCGTCGTGACCGAGGCGTTCGGGGCGGAGAAGGGGGCGGCGGCCACGTCGTCCTACTCGGTGGACGGCGCCACCCTCACGCCTCTCTCCCGCTCGGTGGGCAACGGCCGCAGCGAGATCTGCTGGGCCGTGGTCGCCCCGGGCGGCCGTTGTGCCTTCACCACGAACTTCGCCGACGGGGGCGTCTCCCGTTACGCCATCGGCGAGGACGGGACCATCACGCTCGACGACGACGCCGCCGGCCTCTCCGTGGACGGGCGCCCGGGCCTGCGCGACGAGGCGCTCAGCTCTGACGGCCGCCTTCTGTACGCCCTCGACGCCGATGCGGGCGCCATCTTCGGCTGGGCGGTCGGTGAAGGGGGGACGCTGTCGGCGCTCGGTTCATGGGGCCGCCTCCCACTCACCGCGGCCGGTCTGGCCGCCACCTGAGGCCTCAGAACTGCGACAGGAAGCGGATGTCGTTGGTGAGCAGATGGCGGAGGTCGTCGAGGTCGTGGCGGACCTGGGCGCAGCGGTCGATGCCGAACCCGAAGGCGAAGCCCGTCCACTCCTCGGGGTCGACGCCCACCGCCTCGAACACGTTGGGGTCGACCATGCCGCAGCCACCGAGCTCGATCCAGCCCGACTGCGAGCACACCCGGCACCCCGTCCCTTTGCAGAAGATGCAGGTGACCTCGAACTCCGCCGACGGCTCGGTGAACGGGAAGTAGGACGGGCGCAGGCGGGCGGAGATGGACGCCCCGAAGTAGGCGCTGGTGAAGGCCTCGATGGTGCCGGCCAGGTCGCCGAAGGTGATCCCCCGGTCGACCACCAGCCCCTCGATCTGGTGGAACACCGAGAGGTGCCGGGCGTCGGGCGTGTCGCGGCGGTAGCAGCGCCCGGGGATCACGACCCGGTGCGGCGGCGGCTTCGACTCCATCACCCGGATCTGCACCGGCGAGGTGTGGGTGCGCAGGAGGACCGACTCGGGCTCGCCGAGGGCGAGGTAGAGCGTGTCCCACATGCTGCGGGCCGGGTGGGCGGGCGGCATGTTGAGCGCCTCGAAGTTGTACCAGTCGGTCTCCACCTCGGGACCGTCGGCGACGGCGTAGCCCATGGCGACGAAGACGTCTTCCAGCTCGTCGCGGGCCTGGGTGACGAGGTGGAGGTGGCCGTGGGTGGGGCGCCCCACGACCTCGGTCAGGTCGAGGCGCTCGGCTTCCAGGCGCTGTGCTCGCTCGGACGACTCGAGCACCTCGCGTCGAAGCGCGAGGGCCTTCTCGACCCGCCCCTGCGCCTCGTGGATGGCCCGGCCCGCCTCCTTGCGTTCGTCGGCGGGAAGGGCGCCCAGCCCCCGGTGGAGGGCGGCGAAGGGAGAGCGCTTGCCCAGGAACCCCTGTCGGATCGCGTCGACGTCGGCCACCGACGCCGCCCCGTCGATCCGCGCCAGCGCCTCCTTCTCGATCTCTGCGACCGTGGACGGATCGCTCACTGACTCTCCTGGTGACGTGCGCTCGGCTCGCCATGAGGGGTCGCCGGTCCCGACGAGTGGTGCACGGGTGGCCGGTGCCAGCGGCGCCGCTCGCCGTGCTCGCTCACTGCTGAAGCTCCTCGGGGACGGCGGTGGGCAGGGTGAAGCTGAACGTCGAGCCCGCCCCCAGCTGCGACGCCACCACCAGCGAGCCGCCGTGCGCCTCCACCAACCCCCGGCTGATCCAGAGGCCCAGCCCTGACCCGGTTGGGCGGGTCTCGGCCCGGCGGAAGAACTTGCTGAACACCCGGCGCAAATCGCGCTCGGGGATGCCGTCACCCTTGTCGGCCACCGCCACAGTCACGATGCCGTCGCGGTGGCGCCCGAAGATCCGCATGCCTTTGGGGTGGCCGTACTTGGCCGCGTTCTCGACCAGGTTGGTGAGGACCTGCTCGATCTTGTCGGCGTCGGCGTACACCTGGGGGAAGTCGGCCGGGAAGGCGAGCTCGGCGTCGACCTCGGGCTCCACCATGCGCACCTTCTCGACCACGCTGGCGGCGAGGGCGGGCAGGTCGACCAGCTGGCGCCGCAGCACCAGTCGTCCGCTCTCCAGGCGGCTGATGTCGAGCAGTTCGGTGACCAGCCGGGTGACCCGCCCGGCGTCGTGGTTCACCTGCTCGAGCATGGTGCGCTTCTGGTCGTCGGCCAGGCGGTCCCAGCGGTTCAGGAGGAGGCTCGTGTAGCCACGGACCGACGTCAGCGGCGAGCGGAGCTCGTGGCTCACCGTCGAGATCACCTCGATGCCCTCGACGCCGGCCGGGCGGCGGGCACCCGGACGGGCCAGCAGGACGGCGCCTACCACCCGCCCGGCATCGTCGCGCCGGTACCGGCCGGTGACCATGGCGGACACCTCGCCCCCGTCGGCCGTCACCAGGCGGACCTCGTGCTCGGGGATTCGCTCGACGCACCGCAGCCGGGCTGAGGGGTGCCAGCCGTCCGACAGCAAGAGGCGGCCGTCGGGCGTCCGGCAGTGGAGCAGCTCGCCCGGCCGGTGCCCCACGATCGCCTCGACCGCGTACCCGGTGAGGTCGGCTGCCGACCGGTTGGCCGCGCAGACCCGCCGTTCGGCGTCGAGCTCGAAGACGGCGTCGGGGATGAGATCGAGGTCCATCAGCAGCTGCGTTGGCGGGCGGCCTCGAAGCAGATCACCGCGGCCGCCATCCCGACGTTGAGCGACTCGGCGCGACCGGCGATGGGCACGGTGACCATCCCGTCGAGGAGCGGCTCGACGTCGGACGGCAGCCCGTGGGCCTCGTTTCCGAGGACGAGGGCAGTGGGGCTCCGCAGATCGGCGAGGTAGTGGGGGTTTCCTCCCCGCGAGCGCGTCCCGAGGCGTTGCAGTCCCCAGCCACCGATCTCCTCGAGCACGTCCACTGCCGCTCCTCCGGCTACCACCCGCAGGTGGAACAGCGCACCGGCTGACGCTCGAACGCACTTGGGGCTGGAGACGTCGACAGTGCCGTCACAGCAGATTACCGCCCCCGCCCCCGATGCCTCCGTGCTGCGCAGGACGGTCCCCAGGTTGCCGGGGTCGGCGACACCGCTGCAGATGACCACAAAGGTGCATGCGCGAAGTGCGCCCAGAGTCACGTCCACCGCTGCCGCCACCGCCAGCACGCCCTGGGGCGTCGCCACTTCGGCGACCCGCTCGAGGACTCCTGGGGCCAGCGTCGTCACCTCGGCACTCGCGGCTCGGACCTGGTCGAGCACCGGCCCGGCGAAGCCCGGCGCGACGAACACCTCCTCGAGCGACGCCCCGGCGTCGAGGGCGGTCGCGAGGACGCGCGGGCCCTCGATGACGAACGCCCGCTCGCTCCGCCGGGCGGCCGGGTCGCGCGCGAGGCGCCGGAGGCGTTGCACCCTCGGGTTGCGGAAGCCCAGCCCGGGCGAACCGCCCACGGCGGTCAGGACGCCTTGGGCGCGGCCTCCCGGGCCACCTCCACCAGAGCGGCGAAGGCGGCGTCGTCGGACACGGCCAGGTCAGCCAGGATCTTGCGGTCAACCTCGACGCCGGCGGCGCGCAGGCCGGCCACGAACCGGCTGTAGCTCATCCCGTGCTGGCGCGCGGCGGCGTTGATGCGCTGGATCCAGAGCTGGCGGAAGTCGCCCTTGCGCGCCCGGCGGTCGCGGTACGCGTACTGGAGCGAGTGCATGACCTGCTCATTGGCGGCGCGGAAGCTGCGGCTCTTGTTGCCGTAGTAGCCCCGGGCCTGCTCCAGGACCGCCCGGTGGTGCTTGCGGCCGTGAACGGCCCGCTTGACCCTGGCCATGGGAGTGGTTCCTTTCTGCGTCTCTGCGTCGTCTAGAGCCCGAGGAGGCGCTTGACCTGCGCCCGGTCGCCGCCCGAGACCTCCGCCTCCCGAGCGAGGCGGCGGGTGCGGGTCGACGGCTTCTTCTCCAGGAGGTGGGAGCGGAAGGCCTTGCGACGGACGATCTTGCCGGTGCCCGTGACGGCGAAGCGCTTGGCCGCACCCCGGTGCGTCTTCATCTTGGGCATGTCGTTCCCTTCAGGGGGCGGTGGTCTGCCCCTCGTCGTTCGGCTGGTTCGTCGCTTCGTTCTCTGCTGCCTGTGCCGCTGCCTTCGCTGCCGCCGCCCGGGCCCGCTTGTCGGGTGCCAGGACCATGGTCATGTTGCGCCCGTCGAGCTTGGGCGAGGCCTCGACCTTGGCGGTCGGGCCGATCTCCTCGGCGATGCGGTCGAGGATGCGCATCCCGAGCTCGGGATGGGCCACCTCGCGGCCCCTGAACATGATCGTGATCTTGACCTTGTGCCCCTGGTCGAGGAACTCCGCCACCTTGCGGGTCTTGGTGCCGAAGTCGCCCCCGCCGATCTTGGGCCGGTACTTCATCTCCTTGATCGCCGAGTGGCTGGCCCGCCGGCGCGACTCTCGCTCCCGCTTGGCCTCCTCGTACTTCCAGTTGTTGTAGTCCATGATCCGGCAGACCGGCGGGTCGGCCTGAGCCGCGACCTCCACCAGGTCCATCCCGAAGTCCTCGGCGATCATGAGTGCCTCGCTCAGGGGCTTGATCCCGAGCTGGCCGCCGTCGGGACCGACCAGACGTACCTCCCGTGCACGGATGCGGTCGTTGATCCTCGGCTCGTTGCCGTCGGCTGCGGCGATCAGGCATCACTCCTTCAAGACGCGAAACGGGTGGACGTCGGGAAGCAACGTCCACCCCGCTCACCGCGTCGGCGGTCGATCGACCCGGCGCACCCCAGGTGGCCGGGTGGGGGCCACGGCCCCGCTTCCCTCTTCAGTTGTGGGACCCAGGGTAACAGCACGAGCACGATCTCGGCACCGCCCGAACGCCGGACGTCGTCCGCCGGCGAACGCGACGCTCGGGCGGTGCCCAGCCGCGACCTGCTCAGTTCATTGCACGATGCGCCAGGTGTTGCCCGAGACCCCGGGCATCAGGCGCAAGGTCCCGCCCGGCCCCTGCCCGACGTACTGGCCCCCGGCGCAGGAATACCAGCCATAGGTGCCATCCCCCAGAGGCACCTTGTACCACCACTCGTCGCAGGCGGGGTCCGCGTTGGCCGCTTCGAGCGACTGCTGCTCGAGGGTGACGCCGTCGCGGTCGAGGGTCACGATCTTCTGACTGTTGACGTTGACTAATCGGTACCAGTTGGCGTTCGCCCCGATGGGATAGACCGCTTCCACGACGAACTGCTGGTTCGGGCCACTGTGACGGGGATAGGCGATCAGGTTGACGCCGTCGTCGTGCGAGCCGTAGGGCACGTCGACGACCTGGCCGCTCGCCACGTTCTGCACGAACAGCCCGACGCCCCACCAGGCGTAGGGGGAGGTCGTCGGCGGGAACCGGGGGACAAGGCTGTCGTTGTGCCAGTAGAGCTTCACGATTCCCCAGTAGTCGTCGGGCCCGAGGGACTGGCGACCGCCCATCACCGATCCGTTGCTCTCCCCCCAAGGGTGGAGGTGATGGCCCAGCCCGAGGCAATGGCCGATCTCGTGCAACCAGACAACGACGCCCGGCCAGTTGGTGTCCACACTCGCTCGACAGTGGTGCAGGTGCCCGAAGTAGTTCGGGTCGCTGGCGGCGAACGCCGAGCCCGGGGCTTCGGCCACCCCTCGCGTGTTGGAGCACAACACGATGTGCCAGGCCACGTTCCAGTCACAGTCGGGCCGCACGTCGGTCTGGACGATCTGCAGGCGAACGAGGTGTCCGGTGCCTTGGTTGTTCCACTGGTTCACTGCCGCGACCGCGTCGGGGTCGGCCGTCCGGTTGATGACGGGGATCACTGTGGCCGTCTGAGTCGTGTAGCTCCGAGCGCCCTGCCAGTGTGCGGTGGGCCGGTTCCAGTTGGCCTCCAGGGTCGCCGCCCCTGCCGGGGTGCCCGGCACGAACACGACGGCCAGGACAAGGCACGATGCGACGAAGATGCGCCTCATGGGAGCGGGCCCCCGACGGCTCCCCCAGGGACGGGGCGGTCGACGTGGTGGTACTCGATGCTCGGGCCCGACGGTCGGTCGGGGCGAACGTCGTGCACATGGCTGCTGTGATCGTGGACGGGTGGCGCCGGGACGGAGACGGGCGGAGGCGGCCGTAGCTTCGGTTTTTCGTCACTGGCGACGGCGGCGCCTACGCCGAGTGCGACGGCTCCGGCGGCGCATGCGGTGGCGATGAGGCGTTTCACGGTGGTTCCCTTCGTTGAGCGCGTCGGATGCTCCCCCTGTCGGGGGGAAGAGAGAAGAACGGCTAGCCGCGAGCGGGCTGGCCAGATGTTGCGGCGGGCGGAAGCGCCAACGTGGGCTTCAGGGGCTTCGCGATCGCTGGCCGAAGGAGGCCACGGCCATAGAAGCCAGAAACGGAGGGAAGCCGCCCATATTCCCACTCCTCGAGATTCCGCCCTGCGGTCAACGTACCTGACGACGGCCGCCTGTCAACCGGAAAGCAGGGCTGCAGCCGACCGCTAGGTTGGGACCACATGAGCACGATCTGGACACCTTCCGGGGAGCGACCGATACGCCGGGACGAGCCCTCGGCCGCGACCTCGTCGGAGCCGGCACCGCCCCGCACTCGACGCGGCGACGAGGACCCGCTGACCGAGGAGGAGGCGGCCGCCCTCCAGGCCGAGGTGCAACGGGAGCTGCTCGAGGCCCCCGCCGGCCTGGTGGTCGCCAACCACTGCATCGGCTTCTTCCAGCTCGCCGCCCTCCACCTCGACCAGGAGCGGCCGCGGGTGGAGGAGGCCCGGGTCGCCATCGACGCCATGGCCGCCGTCGTCGAGCGCCTGGGCGCACGTCTGGGCGATAACGAGAAGCCGCTCCGAGACGCCCTCACCCAGCTCCAGTTCGCCTTCCTCGAGGCCCAGCGCCGGGCCGGCGCCGCCGGCAGCCCGGAGGAGGCGGGCTAGGAGCGTGTTGTTCTGTCGCGCCGACCAGCGGGATGAGACCGCGTAGCTGCTGGTCGGCGCTTCGGGCCGAAGACCCGACCTGAGTAGATCGACACGCTCCTAGCGGGCCACCTCGGCCAGGTCGGCCGCCTCCCACCGTCCCCGGTGGCCGGCGACGACGGAGAACGTGACGCGTGCGCCCACCTCCACGGTGCGTGACCCGTCGGCGATGCTCGTGCAGTGAAAGGGCAGCTCTCTCCCGTCGTCCGACCGCACGGCGCCGAGGCCCTTGTGCTCGTCGAAGTCGGCGATGGTGCCAACCACCGCCATCAGTGGACGATCTTGGCCAGGGCCAGCTCGATGAGGTCGGAGGCGCCCGCGTCGCGCAGCGCCGGGATCAGGGTGTTGATCTGGGCCTTGGGGACGACCGTCTCCACCGCGTAGGCGTCGGTGCCGAACAGCTTCGACACGGTCGGGGCCTTGAGGGCCGGCAGGAGCCCGATCACCCGGTCGAGGTCGGCCTCGCCCACGTTGAGCTTGACCAGCACGTGGCCCCTGGCCTCGAGCGTCCCCTGCAGCAGCGTGTGCAGCTGGTTCATGGCGTGGCGCCTGGCCGGGTGCTCGTACGCCTCCGGGTTGGCGATCAGCTCTGTGTAGCTGACGAGGATGGTGTCGATGATGCGCAGCCCGGCCGCCCGCAAAGCACGCCCCGTCTCGGTGATCTCCACGACCGCGTCGGCGATCTCGGGGACCTTGGCCTCGGTGGCGCCGTAGGAGAGGCGCACGTCGACGGGGACCCCCTGCTTCTCGAAGTAGCGCCGGGTCAGCTCGGGGTACTCGGTGGACACCCGCAGGCCGGTCGGCAGCTCGGCGACGCTCCTCACCGCGGTGTCGGCGGCCACCGCCAGCACGATCCGCACCGGGCGGGCGGTGGCCTTGGAGTAGTGGAGCTCCCCGAGCGACACCACCTCGCGCCCGGTCTCCTCGATCCAGTCCCGCCCGGTGATGCCCAGATCGAACAGGCCCTCGGCCACATAGTGGGGGATCTCCTGCGGGCGGAGGATGCGCACCTCGTCGACGCGGGGATCGTCGATCGTCGCCCGGTAGTCGACGTCAGAGGCCCGCTGGACGGCGAGGTCAGCATGGTCGAAGAGCTCGAGAGTCGCCTGCTCGAGCGACCCCTTGGGCAGGACGAGGCGCAGCACTCAGCCGGGCCCCACGCCCTTGGGGAGCTGGCGCAAGAGGTCGGCCATCTCGATGGCGGTGACGGCGGCCTCGAAGCCCTTGTTCCCCAGCTTGCCGCCCGCCCGCTCGAGCGCCGCCTCGGTGGTATCGGTGGTGAGCACGCCGAACACCACGGGAACGCCGGTGTCGAGGGCCACGCGCCCGAGCCCCGCCGCGCACTGGCCGGCCACGTGCTCGTAGTGGTCGGTGGCGCCCCGGATCACCGCGCCGACGCACACGACGGCGTCGTACTCCCCCGACTCGGCGAGGCGGCGGGTCACCAGGGGCAGCTCGAAGGCGCCCGGGGCCCACACCAGCGTGAGCGACGCCTCGTCGACGCCGTGGCGGAGCAGGCCGTCGCGCGCCCCGGCCACCAACCGGTCGGTGACGAGCTCGTTGAAACGGCTGGCGGCGACGGCGACGCGCATCCCGTCGCCCCGGAGGCGTCCCTCGTAGGTGGTCATGCGGCTCCTTCTCGACGGCGCCGTCTCGTCACTCGAGCCCCTCGAGGAGGTGCCCGAGACGGCGCTTCTTGGTGCGCAGGTAGGCGAGGTTCTCGGGGTTGGGCCGCGACTGCACGCCCACCCGCTCGACGATCTCGAGCCCGTAGCCCTCGAGCCCGCCGTACTTGGCCGGGTTGTTGGTGATCAGGCGCATGGTGGTGATGCCCAGGTCGACGAGGATCTGGGCGCCGATCCCGTACTCGCGGTTGTCGACGGGCAGGCCGAGGGCGAGGTTGGCGTCGACGGTGTCGGCCCCCTCGTCCTGCAGGCTGTACGCCCGCAGCTTGTGGGCGATACCGATGCCCCTGCCCTCGTGGCCCCGCAGGTACACCACCACGCCGAGGTTGGCGGCGGCGATCATCTCCATGGCCACCTCGAGCTGGGGACCGCAGTCGCAGCGCAGCGATCCGAAGACGTCGCCGGTGAGGCATTCCGAGTGGACCCGCACGAGCACGTTCTCCTCGCCCTGCACCGCGCCCCGAACGAGGGCCACGTGCTGGTCGTGGTCGAGCACCGACTCGTAGACGTAACAGGTGAAGTCCCCCCAAGCGGTGGGGATGCGGGCCTCCGCCACCCGCTCCACGAGCTTCTCGGACTGGCGCCGGTACCGGATCAGGTCGGCGATGGAGATGAGCAGGAGACCGTGGCGCTGGGAGAAGGTGATGAGCTCGGGCAGGCGGGCCATGGAGGCCTTGTCCTCGCTGACCACCTCGCACAGCACGCCCGCGGGTGTCAGCCCGGCCATGCGGGCGAGGTCGACAGCCGCCTCGGTGTGGCCGCCCCGCTTCAGGACACCGCCCTCCCGCGCTCGCAGCGGGTACATGTGGCCGGGGCGGGCGAGGTCCAGCGGGCGCGTCCGCGGGTCGATCAGGGCGGCAATGGTGGCGGCCCGGTCGGCGGCCGAGATGCCGGTGCTGGTGCCGGCCCGCACGTCCACCGACACCGTGAACGCGGTGCGGTTGAGCTCCCCCCGATGGTCGTCGACAACACCGAGCTCAACC
>DASZJY010000392.1:0-2751 GCA_035947635.1 Acidimicrobiales bacterium
GAACCCGTCTCGGTCGGCGTCGAACGGCCGGGAGGCGGCTTCCGGGTCGTCGTTGCGGGACGAGAGGGCCTTCATCTGGGCGAAGGCGGCGACGCAGATCGGCACCACCGTGGCGTCGGCGCCCCCGGCGACCATCGCGTCGGCCCGGCCCAGGCGGATGAGGTCGACGCGGTGATCGCCGTGGCCGAGGCGGCGCAGGCGGTGACGGGGCAGGAGCTGGGCCCGGCGGCTCCCGACTCGATGGCGATCTGGCCGGCCGCCATGTTGGGGATCATCATCGGCACGAGGAACGGGCTCACCCGGGTGGGCCCCCGATCGGCCAGCACCGCCACCTCGTCGATGAGGGTCGTGAGCCCGCCCAGCCCCGAGCCGAACACGACGCCCACGCGGTCGGGGCGGGCGGCCACGTCGAGGCCGCTCTGGGCCAGGGCCTGGCGCGCGGCGACGATGCCGAGCTGGGCGAACCGGTCGACGCGACGGGCGTCCCGCACTCCGAAGTGGTCGCCGGCCGCGAAGTCGTGGACCTCGGCGGCGATCCTCACCGGGAGGTTCGACGCATCGAACGACCGGATCGGGGCCACCCCGGAGCGCCCGCCGACCATGCCTGCCCAGGTCTGCTGCACGTCGGCGCCCAGCGGGGTGACGGCACCGGTGCCGGTGACCACCACCCGGCGCTCGTGGCTGCTCACCAGCGCCCCTCGTGCGCTGCGCCCCGCTCGCCGTGCTCGCTCATCGGGTGACCATCCTTCCCCACCGGGGACAGCGACACCGCCGCTGGGTAGGGACGGCACGTGCGGATCGTCGTGACCGGGGCCACCGGCAACGTGGGGACGAGCGTCGTCGAGGCGCTGGCCGCCGACCCTGCCGTGGACTCCGTTCTCGGGCTGGCCCGGCGCCTGCCCGCGCTCGAGGTGCCCAAGGTCACGTGGGCGGCCGCCGATGTCTCGTCGTCCGACCTCGAGCCCCACTTCCGCGGGGCCGACGCGGTCATCCACCTGGCGTGGCTCATCCAGCCGTCGCACCGCGTCGACGTCCTCGAGGCGACCAACGTCGAGGGCACGGCCCGGGTGCTGGCCGCCATGGGCCGCACCGGCGTGCGCACCCTCGTGTACGCCTCGTCGGTGGGTGCCTACTCGGCCGGGCCCAAGGACCGCCCCGTGGACGAGAGCTGGCCGACCGCCGGTGTCCCGACCAGCTTCTACGCGCGGCACAAGGCGGCCACCGAGCGCCTGCTCGACGGGTTCGAGGAGACCCATCCGGACGCCCGGGTCGTGCGCCTGCGCCCCGCCCTCATCTTCAAGCGGGAGGCGGCCTGGGGCATCCGCAAGGTCTTCGTCGGGCGCCTCCTGCCCGGCGCCCTGCTGCGGCCCGAGCGCATCCCCGTGGTCCCCCGTCATCCCCGGCTGGTCTTCCAGGCCCTGCACACGCGCGACGCGGCGGAGGCCTATCGCCTGGCCCTCCTAAGCGACGCCCGGGGGCCGTTCAACGTCGCCGCCGATCCCGTGCTTGACGGGGAGGAGCTGGGCCGCATCCTCGGCGCCCGGCCCGTGCCGGTGCCCGGCCCCGCTCTACGCAGCGTCGTGGCCGCCTCGTGGCACCTGCGCCTGCAGCCGACGACGCCAGGGTGGATCGACCTGGCCCTCGGCGTTCCCGTGCTCGACACCAGCCGCATCCGCCGGGAGCTCGGCTGGCAGCCCACGGTGACCTCGGGCGACGCCCTGCGAGAGCTGCTCGACGGGTTGGCCGACGGCGCCGGCGCACCCACGCCTCCCCTGGAGCCGGAGACGCCGCGCCAGAGAGTGTCGGCGGGAATGCGGCCGAGCCGGACGCCGGCGGTCGAGGAGGGACCAGCATGAGAGCAGTGACCTGGCAGGGCCGCCACGACGTCAGCGTCGACGAGGTCGACGACCCGAAGATCGAGGAGCCCACCGACGCCGTCATCCGGGTGACGTCGACCGCGATCTGCGGCTCCGACCTCCACCTCTACGCCAAGTTGTGGCCGGTCATGAAGGAGGGCGACATCCTCGGACACGAGCCCATGGGCGTCGTCGAGGAGGTGGGCTCCGAGGTCTCCCACATCGGGCCCGGCGACCGGGTGGTGATCCCCTTCAACATCGCCTGCGGGAGGTGCTGGCTCTGCGAGCGGCAGCTCTACTCACAGTGCGATACCACGCAGAACAAGAGCGTCCGCAAGGGCGGCAGTCTGTTCGGCTACACCCATCTCTACGGCGCCGTGCCGGGGGGCCAGGCCGAGTACCTGCGGGTGCCCCAGGCCCATTTCGGCCCCGTCAAGGTGCCCGAGGGACCCCCCGACGACCGCTTCCTGTTCCTCTCCGACGTGTTGCCCACCGCGTGGCAGGCGGTCGTGTACGCCGACGTCTCCCAGGGCGACGCCGTCGGCGTGTGGGGGCTGGGGCCGATCGGTCAGATGTGCGTGCGCATCGCCCTCCACCTCGGCGCCGCTCGGGTGATCGCCGTCGACCAGGTCCCCGAGCGCCTACGCCTGGCCGAGGAATGGGGCGCCGAGACGGTCGACTTCAGTGCCGTCGAGGACGTCACCGACACCATCTGGGAGCTCACCGAGGGGCGAGGGATCGACGCCGGGATCGACGCCGTCGGCATGGAGGCGGCCGGCTCCCCGGCCGACTCGGTGCTGGCCGCCATCAAGGTCCAGACCGACAAGCTGGTCGCCCTCCGCAACTGCGTGGGCTCGATCCGCCGCGGCGGGACGCTCTCGATCACCGGCGTGTA
>DASZJY010000393.1:0-4092 GCA_035947635.1 Acidimicrobiales bacterium
CCGGCTGATCGTGCGGTTCGAGGTGTGGGCCCCCCGGGCCGGCGAGGTCGCCCTCGTCCTGGGTGAGCGACGGCTTGCCATGACCGGTCCGGACGAGGGCGGGACGTTCCTCGTGGAGGCAGAGGCGGCCGTCGGCGCCGACTATGCCTTCTCCCTCGACGGCGGCCCGCCCCGGCCCGATCCCCGTTCGCCCTCGCAGCCGTCGGGCGTGCACGGGCCGTCGCGCCTCGTGGACCACGGCGCCTTCGTGTGGACCGACCAGGGGTGGGCGCCGCCGCCGCTCCGCGAGTCGGTCCTCTACGAGTTGCACGTCGGCACGTTCTCGCCCGAGGGGACGTTCGACGGCGCCGCCGCCCGCCTCGACCATCTGGTCGACCTGGGCGTCGGGGCGGTGGAGGTGATGCCCGTCGCCGAGTTCCCGGGAAGTCGGGGATGGGGCTACGACGGCGTCGACCTCTGGGCGCCCCACTCGGCCTACGGCGGGCCCGACGGCTTCAAGCGCCTCGTCGACGCCTGCCACCGCCGCGGTCTGGCCGTCGTGCTCGATGTCGTCTACAACCACCTGGGTCCGGACGGGAACTACCTGCGGGAGTTCGGCCCCTACTTCACCGACCGCTACTCGACGCCGTGGGGCGAGGCGGTGAACTTCGACGGCCCGGACAGCGACCCGGTGCGGGCCTTCGTGGTGGACAACGCCTGCATGTGGGCGCGCGACTACCACCTCGACGGCCTGCGGCTCGATGCGGTGCACGCCATCGTCGACACGTCGGCCACGACGATCGTGGAGGAGATCGCCGCCGCCGTGCACGGCATGGCCGAGTCGCTCGGTCGCCCCGTCTGGGTCGTGGCCGAGAGCGACCTCAACGACCCCCGCGTCGTCCGCCCGCCCGAGCTGGGCGGGTACGGGTGCGACGCCCAGTGGAGCGACGACTTCCACCACGCCTTGCACGCCGTCCTCACCGGCGAGCGAGACGGGTACTACGCCGACTTCGGCTCGCTCGCCCAGCTGGCCAAAGCCCTGCGTCAGGCGTGGGTCTACGACGGTTGTTACTCGCCCCACCGGCGCCGCCGCCACGGCCGCCCGCCCACTGGGCTTCCCGCTGCCGCCTTCTTGGGCTACCTCCAGAACCACGACCAGGTGGGCAACCGGGCCGCCGGCGAGCGGTCGAGCGCGCTGATGGGCACGGGCCGGCTCAAGATCGCCGCCGCCCTGGTGCTGTGCTCGCCGTTCGTGCCCATGCTCTTCCAGGGGGAGGAGTGGGGCGCCTCGTCGCCGTTCCAGTACTTCACCGACCACGGCGATGCCGAGCTGGGGCGGGCGGTGAGCGAGGGCCGCCGGCGCGAGTTCGCCGCCTTCGGCTGGACGCCCGAGGACGTCCCCGACCCCCAGGACCCCGCCACCTTCGGTCGTTCGAAGCTCGACTGGGACGAACGCCGGCGGCCCCCCCACGACGAGGTGCTCGAGTGGCACCGGCACCTCGTCGCCCTGCGGCGCGAGGTCCCCGCCCTCGCAAGCGACGGGCTGGGGCCGGTCGACGTGCGCTTCGACGAGGGCGCCCGGTGGCTCGTGCTCGAGCGCGGCCCCCTCTCGGTGGTCTGCAACCTCGCCCCCCACGAGCAGGCCATCCCCGTGGCCGAGGGCACCGTCACCGTGCCCCCCGACAACGTGGTGATCCTCGGCTGACCCCTCTCCCGGATTGGGTCAGGAAAAGGGCTCGTTTCCGCGCTCTCAGCGTGCCGGAAGCGCGTTAGCCGGCGTGAGAGGCGGCCCAGGCGACCAGGTCGTCGGCCGAGCCGGTGTTGACGATCGACTCCAGGGGGACGCCGGCCTCGGCCGCCCGGGTGCAGCCGTTGACGAGCCACTCGAGCTGGCCCGGGGCGTGGGCGTCGGTGTCGATGCTGACCGTGCACCCGGCATCGAGGGCCTGGCGGAGGAGGCGCATCGGTGGATCGAGGCGCTCGGGACGGGAGTTGATCTCGACCGCGGTCCCGGTCTCGGCGCAGGCGGCGAACACGGCGGCGGCGTCGAACTCCGACTCGGGACGGCCCTTGCTTCTCCCCCTCCCGGCGGTGCCCTCGGGGCCGGACGGGAGCAGGCGGCCGGTGCAGTGCCCGAGAATGTCGACGTGGGGCGAGCGCACCGCGGTCAGCATGCGGGGCGTCATCTCGGCCGCCTCCATGCGCAGCTTCGAGTGCACGCTGGCCACCACCACGTCGAGGGCGGCCAGCAGCTCTTCTTCCTGGTCGAGCGTGCCGTCCACGAGGATGTCGACCTCGATGCCGGTCAGTATGCGGAACGGCGCCAGCTCCTCGTTCAGCTGGGCCACCACCTCGAGCTGGCGGCGGAGGCGCTCGGGCGAGAGCCCCTTGGCCACGGTGAGCCGGGGCGAGTGATCGGTGAGGACCATGTACTCGTGGCCCAGGTCGCGGGCGGCCCGGGCCATCTCGTCGATGGGGCTGCCGCCGTCCGACCAGTCGGAGTGCGTGTGGCAGTCCCCTCGGAGGGCCCCACGGATCTCGGCGGCGCGCCCGGTGACCTGCTCTGCCGCGCTCGCGGCGGCCGCCCCCACGTCCTGCTCGAGGCGGGCCAGGTACTCGGGGACATCACCGGCGACCGCCTGCGAGATCACCTCGGCGGTCTTGGGCCCGACGCCGGACAGGTCCTGCAGGCGGCCCTGCTCGACCCGCCGACCGAGGTCGTCGGGCTCGATGTCCCGCAGCGTGGCGGCCGCTCCCCGGAACGCCCGCACGCGGTAGGTGGGGGCGCCCGAGCGCTCGAGCAGGTAGGCAATGCGCTCCAGCGCCTCCACGGGGTCCACCGCGGCGGAGCGTACTGTCGACCCCGATGACCCACGTCGTCGTGCTGGCCGACACCCACATCCGCCGGGGGTCGAAGCGGCGCCTGCCCGACGCCGCCTACGCCCACCTGGAGGCGGCCGATCTCGTGCTCCACGCCGGCGACGTGGTCGTGGGCGACGTGCTCGACGAGCTGGGCGGCTTCGCCCCAGTCCACGCCGTGCTCGGCAACAACGACGCCGAGCTGGTCGGGCTCCTGCCCGAGACGCGGCTCGTCGAGGTCGACCGCGTGCGCATCGGGATGGTCCACGACAGCGGTCCCTCCACCGGCCGGGCGGGTCGCCTGCGCCGCCGCTTCCCCGACGCCGATGTGGTCGTGTTCGGCCACAGCCACATCCCCTGGGACACCGAGGGAGTGGACGGCCAGGTGCTGTTCAACCCCGGGTCGCCCACCGAGAGACGGCGGCAGCCCCACTGCACGCTGGGAACGCTCGACCTCGACGACGGTCGGGTGGTCCGCCGCGGCATCCACGTGGTCTAGATGGCGCCGACGGCCGCCCGGATGCTGGCGCGGGGGCTCACCAAGCGCTGCCCGCTGTGCGGCAGCGGGCACCTCTTCACCGGCTGGTTCACGATGAAGGAGCGCTGCCCTCGGTGCGGCCACCGCTTCGAACGCGAGGAGGGGTGGTTCTTCGGTGCCTACGTCGTCAATCTTGGCATCGCCGAGGGGTTGCTGCTGCTTCTCGGCATCGTCCCCTGCATCATCTTCCTCGCCGCCAACCCCGACGCCAGCCTGGTGCCCTTCTTCGTCGGCGGGGCGGTGGCGGCGGTCGGCGCGCCCCTGTTCTTCTACCCGTTCTCCCGGACGACGTGGGCGGCCATCGACCTGTTGATGCGCCCGTTGGAGGCCAGCGAGCCGACCGACTGGAAGTAGATCAGTTGCCCGAGTCGGCGCAGAGGATCTTCACCGCCGCGGTCCCGACCACCCCCGGTTGGAAGGCGTCGACGAACTGCTGCGCCTCCTCGCCGGTGCGGAAGTACACGACGACGGCGTAGTAATAGACGCCGGGTGCAAGACCGAGCGAGTCATGGGCGCCCAGGTCGCAGCCGACGTCGGTGACACCTTGGGGACCGAGTACCCCACCTTCCGCATCTCCTCCTTGGCCTGTGCCAGCTCCGGCGCGGTGCGGGTGCGCTCGACCGCGAGATACACGCCGAAGGCGGTGTCGCCGCGGCGGTAGTCCGTCCACTCCGCCGGGAAGCGCTGGCTCCCGCCCGTCGCGTCCGGAGCGCTAC
>DASZJY010000394.1:0-2577 GCA_035947635.1 Acidimicrobiales bacterium
GATGCGCAGGCGGCTGGCCGCCTCGCATCGAAATCGACTCCCTGCCCACGGAGATCGACGTGGTCGAGCGCCGCATCCGCCAGCTGGAGATCGAGCGGGTGGCCCTCGAGAAGGAGACCGACGCCGCCAGCCGCGAGCGCCTCGACGCCCTCGACGCCGAGCTGGCCAACCTGCGGGAGCAGTCGATGGGCATGAAGGCCCACTGGGAGTCGGAGAAGGAGGCCATCGGCCGCATCCGTGCCCTCAAGGAGGAGCTGGAGGCGGCCAAGGCCGAGGCCGAGCGCGTCGGCAACGCAGGCGACCTGGCCACCGCGGCCGAGATCCGCTACGGCCGCATTCCCGAGCTCGAGCGCCAGGTGGCCGAGGCCACCGACGCCCTGGCCCTGCTGCAGTCGACCCAGAAGATGCTCAAGGAGGAGGTCGACGAGGAGGACGTGGCCGAGGTCGTGAGCAAGTGGACCGGAGTGCCCGTGTCCCGGCTGCTCGAGGGCGAGGTCCACAAGCTCGTGCGCATGGAGGAGGTCCTGCACGCTCGGGTCGTGGGCCAGGACGCCGCCGTCTCGGCCGTCGCCAACGCCATCCGGCGCAGCCGCTCCGGCCTGTCCGATCCCCACCGGCCCATCGGCTCGTTCCTCTTCCTCGGGCCAACGGGCGTGGGCAAGACCGAGCTGGCCCGCACACTGGCCGACTTCCTGTTCGACGACGAGCGGGCCATGGTCCGCATCGACATGAGCGAGTACCAGGAGAAGCACACCGTGAGCCGCCTCATCGGGGCGCCTCCGGGCTACGTCGGCTACGACGAGGGCGGACAGCTCACCGAGGCCGTCCGCCGCCGCCCGTACGCCGTCGTGCTGCTGGACGAGATCGAGAAAGCCCACACCGAGGTCTTCAACGTCCTGCTCCAGCTGCTCGACGACGGCCGTCTCACCGACGGCCAGGGCCGCACGGTCGACTTCTCCAACGTCGTGCTGATCATGACGTCGAACCTGGCCGTCGAGCCGGAGCAGTTCTTCCGGCCCGAGTTCATCAACCGCATCGACGAGATCGTCCGCTTCCGCTCGCTGACCGAGGAGGACATCGGCCGCATCGTCGGCATCCAGCTGGAGCAGCTGCAGAAGCGGCTGGCCGGCCGCCGGCTGTCGCTCGAGGTGAGCGACGAGGCCGTCGCCTGGCTCGCCCACGCCGGGTTCGACCCCGCCTACGGGGCCCGTCCCCTCAAGCGGGTCATCCAGCGCCACATCGCCGATCCGCTGGCGCTGGCCCTGCTCGAGGGCGGCTATGCCGAGGGGGACACGGTCCGCGTCGACGTGGCCGGCGACGACCTCGTGCTCAAGTAACGGCCGCGGCCGGGCGCTACAGGGTCAGCTCCGTCCTCCACGGGTCGCCGAAGTCCTGCTCGGGGCCCTCGTTGGTGAGGTAGCGGCCCCGGACCTCGAGCGTCTGGCCGGGCGACGCCGACTGGAGGATCGCGCAGACGTCCTTGACGCTGGTGACGGGGACGTCGTTGATCCTCTCGATGAGGTCGCCCAACTCGATGTTGGCGTCGTCGGCCGGGGAGTCGGGGTTGGCGCCGAAGACGAACAGCCCGTCGATGTCGTTGGCGGCGAGGAGCTGGTCGGCCTGTACGCCCTCCGCCCTGGTGCCGTAGCCCGTGGCCTCGAAGACGTCGGCCAGCGGCACCTGCGAGAAGGGGGCGATGCTCCAACCCGGGTCGGCCTGGCTCCGCCCGGCGGTCAGGTCGGGCAGGAGCGGCTTTATGTGGTCGATGGCGATGGCGTAGTACTGGCCCTGGATCGGCTGCTGGCGGCTGCCGATGTTCCGCAGGGTGTTGATGCCGATCAGCTCGGCCCGCGCGTTGAGCAACGGGCCGCCGGAGTTGCCCGGGTTGATGGTGGCCGAGTGCTGGATCGCCGACGGGAACCGGGGCAGCGACGGGTCGGGCTCAGCGGCCACGTTGGGCGACTGGACGGTGCCCGATGTCGAGACGAGCTTCTGCTCGGCCGGGTTGGCGAACGATGCCGGGTACCCCAGGGCGACCACCTCGTCCTGGTTCTGGACGGCGCCGCTGTTCCCGAAGGGGATGGCCTTGAGGCCGGGCGGCACAGTGGTCAACTGCACGACGGCCAAGTCCTCGCATGGAGCGGTGGCGAGTATCCGTGCCGGGACTTCGGTCTGGTCGTTGACCCTGGCCCTGAGGGCGGCGGTGCCGGAGACCACGTGAGCGTTGGTGAGCAACAGGCCCTTGGCCGCGTCGAAGATCACGCCGGTGCCGCCGACGTCGTCCTCGCCCTGCTTGGCGAACAGGGCGACGGTGGCCGGCCGGGCGGCGTCGAACACCTCCTTGGGCGTCATCTCCCTGGGAGCGGCGGTGGTCGGCGCCGTCTCCTCGTCGTCCCCGCCGCCGCACGCGCTCACGACCAATGTGCCGATGACCAGCCAGACGGTCGCAACTCGCCTCATCCAAGCCTCCTCGTCCGCTGTCGGCGTGAGCGGGCGGGGTCGCCCCGGCACGCTCAGCGCCCATCTCGTTGCCGCGCGGGATCGTACTGCGAGCGCTTGCCGAACCGGCGGCCGGGC
>DASZJY010000395.1:0-1995 GCA_035947635.1 Acidimicrobiales bacterium
TCCCGGCCCGTACCGCTGCTCTTCGGCGACTTGCCCGCCTGGCGCCGCCTCGCGGTCGGGGTTTCCGACGGCGCCGACGTCCGCCAGCTCGAGGCCAACCTGGTCGCGCTCGGGTACGCAAACGAGTCGCAGCTCAAGGTCGACGACCACTTCAACTCGGCCACCGCTGCCGCCGTGCGGCGCTGGCAGAAGGCGCTGGCCGTCGACCAGACGGGCGCGGTCGAGCTCGGAGAGGCCGTCTTCCTGCCCGGGAAGGTCCGGGTGGCCGAGCGCACGGTCGCCCAGGGCGATTCGGCGGCGCCCGGGGCTCCGGTCCTCAAGGTGACGAGTACGAACCGCCAGGTGCGGGTCGAGCTCGACGCGGCCAAGCAGTCGACGGTGAAGGTGGGCGACGAGGTCGAGGTCAAGCTGCCGTCCGGCCAGATGACCAAGGGCTCGGTGACGTCCGTCGGCACGGTGGCCACCACCAAGGGCTCCCCGCCCAACACCAGGTCGGTCATCGAGGTCCTCGTGACGCTCCACGACCCCGCGGCCGCCGGGAGCGTCGACGAGGCCCCGGTAAGGGTCGGCTTCGTCAGCGGCTCCCGCAACGGCGTCCTGGCCGTGCCCGTCAGCGCCCTGCTGGCCCTCCGGGAGGGCGGTTACGGCGTGCGGGTGGTCGAAGGCGCCTCGAGCCGGATCGTGCCCGTGACCACCGGCCTGTTCGCCAAGGGCATGGTCGAGGTCAGCGGGGAGGGCCTGCGGGAGGGCCAGCAGGTGGAGGTGCCGGCCTCATGAGAAGGGAGGAGGTGCTCGCCCTCGAGGGCGTGGTCAAGCGCTACCCCGGCACCCCGCCCCTGGAGGTGGTCCGGGGCGTCGACCTCACCGTGCGCGCCGGTGAGCTGCTGGCGGTCGTGGGGCCGTCGGGCTCGGGCAAATCGACGCTGCTCCATATCATGGGCACGCTCGACCGGCCCTCGGCCGGGACCGTCCGGGTCGCGGGTCACGACGTGGCCCGGCTCTCGGACCGTGAGCTGTCGGCGCTGCGGGCCCGCTCCATCGGTTTCGTCTTCCAGCAGTTCTTCCTGCGGGAAGGGGTCGACGCCGTCGAGAACGTGGCCGACGGGCTCCTCTACCGGGGGGTGCGAGCCGGCGAGCGGCGTCGGCGGGCCGCGGTCGCCCTCGAACGGGTGGGCCTCGTTCACCGCCTCGCCCACCGTCCCCCCCAGCTGTCGGGCGGCGAACGCCAGCGGGTCGCCATCGCCCGGGCCGTCGTCGGTGAGCCGGCCGTCCTCCTGGCCGACGAGCCCACCGGCAATCTCGACACGAGGGCGGGGACGGAGGTCATGGCCGTGCTCCGGGAGCTCAACATCGAGGGGACGACGGTCGTGGTGGTCACCCACGACCGCGAACACGCCGCCCGGTTCCCGAGGCGGGTGGAGATCGTCGACGGCGTAGTGCGGAGCGACACCGGAGATCCGGAGCGGGCGGAGGTGCACCGATGAGCGCTGCGACATCCGTGCTCGCCCCGCCCCGGCTGGCCCCAGCCGACCTCCTGCGCCTCGGGAGCGTCGGCCTCCGGGGGCGACGGCTGCGTGCCGGGCTGTCGGCCCTCGGCATCACCCTGGGCATCGCCGCCATGGTGGCCGTGCTCGGCCTGTCCGCCTCCAGCCGGGCCCACCTCCTGTCCGACCTCGACCGACTGGGGACCAACCTCCTTACCGTCACACCGGGGCGGACGTTGTTCGATCAGGCGGCGACCCTCCCCGTGGAGTCGGTGGGCATGATCGGGCGCATTGGGCCCGTGCAGGCGGTGAGCGCCACCGGGAAGGTGGACGCCACCGTGCGGCGCAGCGACCTCATCTCCGCGGCGGAGACCGGCGGGCTCACCGTGTGGGCCGCCCGCGACGACCTCCTCGGCGTGCTGGGGGCGACGCTGCGGTCGGGGACGTTCCTCAACGGCGCCACCGCGCGCTATCCGGCGGTGGTGCTGGGCTCGACCGCCGCCCAGCGCCT
>DASZJY010000396.1:0-4926 GCA_035947635.1 Acidimicrobiales bacterium
GTCTCACCCGAACGGGCCTCGGCCACGTCCTTCACGCCCGCGATGAGGTACCCCACCTCGCCCGGCCCCAGCTCGGCCACCGGAGTGGGCGCGGGCGTGCGGACGCCGATCTCCTCCACGTCGTGGACGACCTTGGCCTGCATGAACCGCAGCCGGGCGCCGGCCGTGAGCACGCCGTTCATGATGCGAAGGGCGCTGACGACGCCCCGGTACTGGTCGTAGTGCGAGTCGAAGATCAATCCCTGGAGGGGGGCGTCGGCGTCGCCGGTGGGGGGCGGGATGCGCTCGACGACCGCGTCGAGGAGCTCGGGCACACCGTGGCCGGTCTTGGCGCTGATGCGCAAAATCGAGTCGGCGGGGATGCCGAGTACCTTCTCGATCTCCTCCGACACCCGCTCGGCGTCGGCCACGGCCAGGTCGATCTTGTTGACCGCGGCCACGATCTCGAGGTCGGCCTCGAGGGCGGCGTAGCAGTTGGCGAGGGTCTGGGCCTCGATGCCCTGGGTGGCGTCGACGAGCAGGATCGCCCCCTCGCAGGCGGCCAGCGAGCGAGACACCTCGTAGCCGAAGTCGACGTGGCCCGGCGTGTCGATGAGGTGGAGGGTGTGGTCCTTCCAGCGCAGGCGCACGTTCTGGGCCTTGATGGTGATGCCCCGCTCCCGCTCGATGTCCATCGAGTCGAGGAACTGGGCGCGCATCTCCCGGGGGTCGACGGCGCCGGTCAGCTCCAGGATGCGGTCGGAAAGCGTCGTCTTGCCGTGGTCGATGTGGCTGATGATCGCCAGGTTGCGGGTGCGTTCGAGGGGGATCACTGCGCCACCATTCTCGCTTGCCCACCGCCGCCCCAGGTCACAGTGCTTTCCGGTGACCTGCGCTCGGCGAGCCCTGAGGGGCCGCCGGCCCCGGCGATTGGCGGGCGAGAGGCCGGCGCCGGCGTCCCCGCTCGCCGTGCTCGGTCACAGTGCCTTCCGCTCGCCGTCCCCCGGTTACAGCGTGGGGTCGTCGCCTCGCAGGGGGAACCGGGCCAGGTCCTCTCTGAGGGCGGCGGCGGCTGCCGCCAGGTCGGCCGCGCCCACGTCGAGGTCAACGCAGAGGTTGCGCCCGCCGGCGACGGTGGGTGCCCACGGCGGTCGGTTCTCCAGCTCGAAGCACACCCGCAGCTGGAAGCGGGGCGTGGGGCCCAGCGGGTCGACGCTGACCCTGGCCGTCAGGTTGGGCTCCGACAGGGTCGAGGTCGGGCGCACCATCGCTCCCCTGGAGATGGCGGCGAGCCACAGGGCCAGCTGGCGCCCCTCCCACGTCGTGAGACAGGGGTCGACCACCTCCCACGTGCCGTGGGGCGTGACCACCCGCACCGACACCAGGAGGCCGTTGGAGTCCCAGGGGTCGACGGTCTCGTCGGGGAACTGGTAGTCGACGATCGAGAGGCCCAGCTCGTTGCCCTCCCGGCCCCGGAGTCTCATGCCCCAGAGTGTGACCGGCACTGCGAACTGGCGGTGGTTCTGCAGCGGAATCGCTACATGACCGCCGCCGGTTCGGCACGAGCCCCGGACGGGCAGCCTTCCGGGCGCTGGTAAGGTCGTCGGACCGTGGCCAACATCCGCAGCCAGATCAAGCGCAACCGCCAGAACGAGAGGCGCCGGCTCCGCAACAAGTCGGTGCGCTCGGAGATGAAGACGCGCGTCAAGCACGCCGTCACGAAGGCGGAGTCGGGGGCCGACGACGCGGTCGACGCGCTGCGCCTGGCCGTCAAGCGCATCGACAAGGCCGCCGCCAAGGGTGTCATCCACAAGAACCAGGCGGCCAACCGCAAGGCCCGCCTGATGCGCCGCCTGGCCTCCCTCGACAGCGCCTCGGGCTGACCGCGGGGCGTCAGCCCTTCTTTCGCACCACGACCAGGTCGCTCTCCTTGCGCACCGGCTTGGCCACCGGCACGACAGTGACAAGGGCCCGGAACTCGTCGGGGTCGGGGATCGGCCCGAAGTCCTCGTCGAGCAGCACGCTGGGGAGCTCCACGTGGAGCCGGCGATGGTGGGTGCGGGGCTGGTCGACTCTGATCTCCCGGAAGTAGAGCGGAGCCAGGAAGGCGAGGGGGTCGTCGTCGCCCGCCTCGGGCGGGTCGCCCACGTTGGTGTCGTCGCCGATCAGCCGGCAGAGCTCGTTGTACCGCTGGCCCTTGTCGGACTCCTCGAACGTGACCGCGTACTTCACGTTGATGATGGCGCGGTCGTTGCGGACGTCGATGTCGAGGTCGACGTCACCGATCTTCGCCATGGGCCTCCCTTCCGCCTCCGCAGAGTGACCGGAACACGATAGGCGGGGGTGTGACGCGGGCGCCGGCCTGCGCATAGCCGGAGAGGGGGACCATCGGTCCACGCGGGGCGGTCGCTGCTGCGGTCGATGTCGATCGGAGCGTCGTCGCTCCCACCTGGACTGTCTCGCCCTCAAGGTGACGACGTACGGCCAGCGAAAGGATCCCAAGAGTGGCGGCTGAAGGCACCTCCGAGGCACCCGAAGGTCAACGACGCCCGACGCTTCTCCAGAAGGTCGAGCGCTACGGCACCAAGACGGTCGAACCGGTGAGGAACGTCCGGGCTTCGCTCGCGACCGAGGGAGTTCCCTATCAGGTCCAGGGCAGGGAGTTCCGCATCAACCCGAAGCTGCTGAGCTACTGGATCCCCTTCCTCGTCGGCGTGGGGGTGATGGTCGGGGGCATGAAGACGGCGGGCGTCCCGCTCATCGGGATCCCCCAGCTGCTCCTTGGGGTCGTGCTGATCGCGGTCACGACGTGGGACTTCGTGTCGGACTCCGGCCGCCTCGACGTCGAGCCGTCGTCCCGCCCAGCCCGCCTCCGGCGCGACGAGGAGGCGGTCGGAGCCCGGGCGGAGTGGGCCGCCTCCTCCGGCCGGCGGTCGTACGCCGAGGAGTTCCGGCACAACGCCGTCGAGATGGTTCTGAGCGACGGGATGCCCGTCGCCGTGGTGGCCCGGGAGCTCGACATCAGCCCGAGCACGCTCGGGAAGTGGGTCAACAGGGAGCGCCAGGCCCGGGCCGACCGGGGCGAGCTGGCCGAGGTCGGCAGCGACGACACCCTCGCCCTCCCGCCCGTCCGCCGTTCGGGCTGACGGTCAGCGCCGACGAGCGCCGGTCCGGCCCGACGCGGCGGTGGTCCGAGGCGCCAGGCGGCTGAGGCGCGCCACCAGCACCTCGACCACCAGCTCCGGCGGCCAGTCGATGGTGCCCTTCAGGGCGAGGTCGGCGTCGGCCAGGAGGGTGATCGCCCGGGCCACGCCCTCGTGGCCGAGTCGGCGCGCCTGGGCCAGGGCCTTCTTGGCCGGGAACGTGGAACCGGTCAGCCCCAGGGCGGCGGCGGCCTCCTTCTCGTCGGCGATCCCTGCGCCGTCGAGACGCAGCATGCGGGCGTAGTGGGTGTGGAGGGTGGCCATCACCACCAGCGGGTGGCGGCCGCCGGCCCCGAGGAGGCGGTGGAGGTGGTCGAGGGCGGCGGCGGTGTCCCCGCTGTCGATGGCATCGGTGAGCTCCCACGGGGCCACCGGCCCGGCCTGGCCGAGGAACGGGGTGACCTCTTCGGCACCGACCCGGGCACCGTGACCGTACGCCGCGGCCAGCGTCTCGAGGAGCGAGGAGAGCCGGCCGACCTCGTCACCGAGGTGCGCCCCGACGAGCGCGGTCGCCTGGGCGTCGAGGCGGACCGGTCCTTCTCGCAGCCGCTCGGCCAGCCAGGCCGACCGGGCTCTCCCCGTCGGCACGCCGGCCTCGACGACGTGGCCCACCTTGCGCACCGCCTCGACGAGCGGCCGGGGGAGCTGGCCGCCGCCGGCGACGAGCACGAGTGTCGTCGTCGACAGAGGGTCGGCCAGATAGGCGACCAGCGGGGCCGCCTCCTGGGTCGTGAAGCGCCCGACGTCGCGGGCCACGACCACCCGTCGGTCGGCGAAGAACGGCGGGGTCTGGGCGGCGTCGACAACGCTGGCCAGGGTCACGTCCTCGCCGGTCAGCTCCTCCACGACGAGGGTGGGGTCGGCTTCGCCCACCAGCTCGCCGACGAGCGCCTTCACCGCGTCGGCGGTGACGGTGAGGTCGTCGCCCCTCACGAGGTAGGCGGGGAAGACGGCCTCGGAGGTGCTCATGGGTGCACCGTCTCCGACGGCGCACCGATGATCGCTTGCTGGGAGCTGCGCTCCTCCGCTTCGCTCCGGTGCTCGCTCATCGGCACACCATCTCCCACGGCGATGGCGCACCGATGATCGCTTGCTGGGAGCTGCGTTCCTCCGCTTCGCTCGGGTGCTCGCTCATGACGCCTCCAGCACGGCGCTGAGGACGTCGCACACCCGCCGGGTTCCTCGCACGTCGTGGGCCCGCACGATGCGGCAGCCTCCGACGATCCCGATGGCGGCGGCAGCCAGGGACGCCTCGCGGCGGTCGGCGACGTCGAGCCCGAGCAGGCGACCGAGGAACGTCTTGTTCGAGGCCGACAAGAGGAGGGGATAGCCGAGCTCGGCCAACCGGCGCGACTCCTGGAGCAGCACGAGCGACTGGGCCGCCGTCTTCCCCAGGTCGAGCCCGGCGTCGATCACCACCCGCTCCGGGGGGATCCCGGCGTCCTCGGCCCACCGCGCCCGCTCCACGAGGAAGGTCCGCACCGTGCCCACCACGTCCTGGTAGACGGGCTCCGGGTCGGCGACCCGGGGCCCGAGACGGATGTGGGTGGCGACGACGGTGGCGCCTGCCTCCGCGCTCACCCGGAGGTAGTCGGGGTCGACGAAGCCGCTGATGTCGTTGCCCATCACCGCGCCCGCCCGGTAGGCGGCCGTCGCCACCTCGGCCCGCCAGGTATCGACCGAGATGGGCAGGTCGAAACGGCGGTGGAGGGCCTCGACGGCGGGGACCACCCGGTCGAGCTCC
>DASZJY010000397.1:0-8924 GCA_035947635.1 Acidimicrobiales bacterium
CGACTCCAAGCTCGCCCTCACGATCAAGGCGGCGAGCGTCGACACCCGGAATCCCGACCGCGACGGGCACCTCCGCAGCGGAGACTTCCTCGACGTCGAGAGCTACCCCGACATCACCTTCGTCTCCACGTCCGCGGAGCAGCTCGACGACAGCCACTTCCGGGTCACCGGGGACCTCACCGTCAAGGGGGTCACCCGGCCCGTCGCCGCCGACCTCGAGCCCACCGGCGCAGCCGTCGACCCCTTCGGCAACCAGCGCATCGGCTTCGAGGGCACGGCGACCGTCAACCGCAAGGAATTCGGGCTCACATGGAACGTCGCCCTGGAGGCCGGTGGGGTCCTCGTCAGCGACAAGGTGACCCTCGAGTTCGAGGTCTCCGCGATCCGCAGCTCCGACTGAGCTCCGCACATCCGGTTCTGGGCACGCTCGTGGTCCTCAGGTGACCATGAGCGTGCCCGGGAACGAGAACGGGTCGCCGGATCTCCTCGCGCCCTAGCGGCGCAACACGGCCAAATGCTCGTCCACCCCGTCGGCGAGGCGGGTGAGGAGCTGCGCCTCCTCTCGGCCGGCGATCCGTCCGGCCTGCTGGCGGACATCGGCCGAGAGGGCCTCGAGGTCGCCCAACAAGAGCTCCAACATCAAGGAGTGGTCGCCTCCGGCCCGGGCGGCGAGGTTCGGGGGCCGGCGCGCCGAAGGGCTGACGAGGAACGGCGAACGCCCGTCGATACGCGCTTCGGCGGCACTGATCTCGCCCGCCTGCTTTCCGAGAAACGACTGCAGCGCCTCGAGGGCCCGGTGCTGCCCGACGTCGCGGGTGAGCCATACCGCTTGCTTGGTCTCCTGGATGGCGTCGATCAGCTCGTCCAGCGCGACGGCCAAGGCCTGGTCGACCATGCCTTCGTCGGCCGAGTGGGCATCATGCCTTCCGCTCCCGGCTTCATCGCTGTCGTCAGCGTTCACCTGAACCTCCTCGAATGTTGGTCACGGCGGCAAACCGTCATGTCCCCGCCAGCGCCAGCTCTGTCGACCGGTCGCGAGCACCGAACTATCTTCGCGGGACAGAGGACGCCGCTGAGCCACGAGGGCGGCATCGATCCGAAGGAGGCGGCGGTGGATGAGCCCCGGGAGCGGCTCGGCTCTTGACGGGCTCGGCGCACCGATGACCGCGCCGTCGGGCAGCGGTCGCCCTGCCGGGGGCGGTCGCAGGGCGCGGGAGGGCGACGGGACCACGAGCGGCCGCCGGCCGTGGCGGGTGGAGGGCGAACGGGCTAGGCCTTCGCCGCCGGGCTCGGTGGTGGCGGGAGGGCGGCGCCGACCGGGGTTCTGGGCGGTCGTGGCCGCCTTGTTCCTCGTGAACTGGATCGTTTCGGCGTGGCTGCTGGCCGAGTCGCCTCGGACCGAGGTCCCCTACACGTTCTTTCGCGACCAGGTCGAGGCGGGGAAGGTTGCCGAGATCACCTCGACCGAGGACGCCATCGAGGGTCGCTTCCGCGAGGAGGTGAAGTACCCGCCCGGCAAGGACGGCGAGGACGTCACCCGCTTCAGCACACACCGGCCGAGCTTCGCCGAGGACAACCTGTTCCAGCTCCTCGAAGAGAAGGGCGTCGAGGTCAACGCCCGCCCCACGCCGGGGCCGTCACTGCTCGAGCGCCTGCTGCTCGGGTTCGGTCCCACCCTCCTGCTACTCGGCCTGTTCGTGCTCTTGGCTCGCAGGGCGGGCGGGGCGGCGGGGCTGTCCGGGTTCGGGTCGTCCCGGGCGCAGAAGTACGAGCCCGAGGCGGGCCGGCGCGTCCGCTTCGAGGATGTCGC
Organism: Acidimicrobiales bacterium; assembly: GCA_035947635.1. Lineage (GTDB taxonomy): Bacteria > Actinomycetota > Acidimicrobiia > Acidimicrobiales > AC-14 > DASZJY01. Next base: position 1,811 of record DASZJY010000397.1, read on the forward strand.
CGGCATCGACGACGTCGAGGAGGAGGTCGCCGAGATCGTCGACTTCCTTCGCCACCCCGACCGCTACCGCCGGCTGGGGGCGACCGTGCCCAAGGGCGTGCTGCTGGCGGGCCCTCCGGGAACGGGGAAGACGCTGCTGGCGCGGGCCCTGGCCGGTGAGGCCGACGTCCCCTTCTACTCGGTGTCCGCCTCGGAGTTCATCGAGATGATCGTCGGAGTGGGCGCCAGCCGGGTGCGAGACCTGTTCGAGCAGGCGAAGAAGAACGCCCCCGCCATCATCTTCATCGACGAGCTCGACGCCGTGGGCCGCGCCCGCGGTGGGCCCACGGCAGTGGGCGGCCACGACGAGCGGGAGCAGACCCTCAACCAGATCCTCACCGAGATGGACGGGTTCGACGGCACCGAGGGCGTGATCGTGCTGGGCGCCACCAACCGACCCGAGGTTCTCGATCCCGCCCTGTTACGGCCGGGCCGGTTCGACCGCCGCCTCACGATCTCGCCACCCGACCAGGACGGAAGGCGTGAGATCCTCGCCGTGCACGTCCGCCATGTCCCGCTGGCCGACGACGTCGACCTCTCGACGGTGGCGGCGATGACTCCCGGGATGGTCGGCGCCGACCTCAAGAACCTGATCAACGAGGCGGCCTTGCTCGCGGCCCGCCGCGGCCATGACCGCGTCCATCTGGTGGACTTCAACGACGCCCTCGAGAAGATCGTGCTCGGGACCGCCCGGCGCGTGGTGCTCTCGGAGGAGGATCGTCGCCGCACGGCTTACCACGAGGCCGGCCATGCCCTGCTGGGGATGCTCACCCCCGGTGCCGACCCGGTCCGCAAGATCTCGATCATCCCTCGCGGTCACGCCCTCGGGGTCACGTTCCAGAGCCCGGACACCGACCGCTACGGGTACTCGGCGGGCTACCTGGTCGGGCGGATCGCCGGCGCCCTCGGGGGCCGCGCCGCCGAGCAGCTCGTCTACGACGAGGTGACGACCGGCGCCGAGAGTGACCTCGAGCAGGCGACTCGCATCGCCCGGCAGATGGTCGGCCGCTGGGGCATGTCGTCGGCGGTGGGACCGGTGTCGGTCCTTCCGGGCCCCAACGACCAGCCGGCGTTCGGCTACGACGGCAACTCGCCCGCCCCCGCGACCCGAGAGCTCGTCGACGCCGAGGTGCGCCGGCTCCTCGAGGAAGGCAACCAGCGGGCCCGCCAGACGCTGGCAGAGAACCGGCCGAGGCTGGACGCCCTCGTCGAGGCGCTGCTGGCCATGGAGACGCTCGACGCCGAGGAGGCCTACCGCGTGGCGGGGATACCACGCACTGGGAGCGGTGACGCGACAGGCGTCGGTACGGCCGCGGCGGCATGGGCCGACAACAGTCGGGAAGGAGACAAGCATGCAAGACCTTGACCGCCTAGAGGTGCAGGACCTCATCGAGAAGGGGGCGCAGGTGGTGGAGGTCCTCCCCTCGGAGGAATTCGAAGAGGATCACCTTCCAGGGGCGATCAACCTACCTTTGCGCAAGATCGAGACCGACGCGGCGCAGAAGCTGGACAAGAACCGGCCGGTGATCCTGTACTGCTGGGACTCGGCCTGAGACTTGAGCCCGCGGGCCGCGTGGCGGCTCGAGAGCCTCGGATTCACCCGGGTCTACGACTACACGGACGGAAAGCTGGACTGGCTGGCGGCAGGGCTTCCCACCGAGGGCACGAACGCGAGCAGTCCGCGGGCCGGCGACGTCGCTCGTCGCGACGTGCCCACGTGCGCGACCGACGAGGACATCGGCGACATCCGGAAACGCGTATCGGCGGCCGGGTGGGACGCCTGCGTGGTCGTGAACGAGGAGCGGGTCGTCCTGGGCCTCCTGCGCGCCGAGGAGCTGGCCGACGGCAGCGACGGGCCGGTCGAGGCGGTGATGCGTCCGGGGCCGAGCACCTTCCGGCCGCACGTCCCAATCGGGGAGATGGCCCATTACATGATCGACCACGATCTTCCGTCGTCCCCGATCACGACCTCGGACGGGCGACTGGTCGGGTTGCTGAAGGTGGAGGACGCAGCCCGGGTCGCCCACGAGCAGCACGCGCGTCACCAGACTGAAGAAGGCGACGAGTGAGCTCCGTCGAGGCCGGAGCGGTGTCGACCTGTGCCCGGTGTGGCATCCAGATCGACATGTGCGCCTTCTGCGAACAAGTCCGCTGTCGTGAGCCGCTGTGCTATCGCTGCGTCCGCCTCGCTCTCGTGCACGAGGTCCGTCAACCTCACGGTCACGGGGGCTGATCGAGCTCTCAGCCCCTGCGCTCGCCCAGGCGGACGGTGACAGCTCGCTCGTCTCCACCGCGTGCGAGCGTCACGTCCAGGCTGTCGCCCGGGTCCCGGCCCCGGAGCACGGCGAGGAAGTCCTCGACGCTCCGCAGCTCGCGATCGCCTGCGCGTAGCAGGACGTCGCCCGGTTCGATCCCCGCCGACGCCGCAGGGGACCCCGGGGTCACCTCGATGACGAGCACGCCCCGGTCCTGCTCGACGTCGAGCTGCCGGGCGATCTCGGGGGTCAGTCGGCTCGGGCGCACGCCGAAGAAGGCGTGGCGGACGCGGCCCTCGTCCAGGAGCTGCGTGACCACGTCGCGGACGGTCGGGGCGGGGATGGCGAAGCCCAGGCTCTCGGCGCCCGCGGTCGGTGGGATGTAGGCGACGTTGATCCCCACCACCCGTCCCTCGGCGTTGACCAGGGCGCCGCCCGAGTTGCCGGGCGAGATCGCCGCGTCGGTCTGGATCAGGTCGATCAAAGCGGGCGCTTCCCGTGCCGCCCCCGGGATCGCCCGTCCGAGCCCCGAGATGATCCCGGCGGTCACCGTGTTCTCGAACCCCAGGGGATTGCCGATCGCGATGGCAAGTTCGCCCACGCGGGGAAGGGCGTCGGCGAACGAGGCGGCGGGCAGCTCGGAACGGTCGGCGCGCACGACCGCCAGGTCGGTCTGGGGGTCGGTGGCCACGACGCCGGCATCGACCCGTCTCCCGTCGGCGAAGGCCACCTCCACCTCACTCGCACCGGCGACCACGTGGTGGTTCGTCACCACGGCGCCGTCGGCGTCCCAGACCACCCCGCTGCCTTGACCCCCATCGGTCAGGATGGCCACTACCGAGGGCTCGACGCGGTCGACGAGTTCCGGTATCTGGGCGAACACGCCTTCTTGCGATGCCCCGGAGCCGCCGGGGACGGCACCGGTCGGCCCCTGGTCTGCCTGCTGGCTGTCGGAGTCGTCTGTGCACCCCGCAACTGCGGCGGCCAGGCTGAGCAGTACGACAACCAGCGCCTTCGACGCCGCTCGGGAGCCCACGCCACCCCATCCTTACCCAGATGGCCACGTCACCCAGATGGCCACGTCACCAGATGGCCCCGTCCGACCCTGGTCACCTCGGATGGGGCCGGCCCGCTGCCTCGAGGTGGGTGAGGCGTCAACCACAGCCGTCTAGGGTGGGCTGGTGACCGTGGTTGAGGCGCTCGACGGGTCGCAGCTGGCGGCCTGGCGGCAACTCCAGCTGATGCACTTCCAGCTCACGGCCAGGCTCAACCGAGAGCTCGCAGGGCAGACAGGGCTCTCCTACCCGGACTTCCTGGTGCTCGCCGTGGTACGTGACCGTCCGGAGGGCCGGATGCGGGCCTTCGAGCTGGGTAACGAGCTCGGGTGGGAGAAGAGCCGGGTTTCCCACCACGTCGCCCGTATGGGGGAGCGGGGCCTGGTCAAGCGGGAGAGGTGCGCCACCGACCAGAGAGGGGCGTTCGTCGTCATCACGACCAAGGGTCGCAAGGCCATCGAAGCGGCCCTCCCCCTGCACGTCGGCAACGTCCGCCGGCACTTCCTCGATCTCGTCTCCGACGCCGAGCTGCGGACGTTGAGCACCGTCGCCGGCCGCGTGCTCGGCCAGCTCGCCGAGGACGAGGTCGGGGAGGGCGACGGGGCCGACCGACCGTGAACCACGCCACCGGCTTCGCCGATCCCGTCGGCGAAGCGGTCGCAGATGCGCTCGGAGACATGCTGTTCGGCGCATCGGCGGAAATCTCGTACACACGCAGCGGCTCGCCGGCGCCGCCGGTGGAAGAACGTCCCGGTACGGCGGCGGCAACCGGCCCGGGCCCCGAAGGCTGGCAGACGACCGTCATCGTGCGCCTGGCGGAGCGGGCCGCCCGTCTCATCAGGCCGGGTACGCCGAGCTCCCTCGGGGAGCTCCTCGACGTCCTGCCGGCGGCCGCCCTCCGGACGATGGCGCAGATCGAGGCGACGGCCGCCGGCGGCCCTGGCGCGCCGCCTGCGCTTCGGCGGGCGGTGCGGGACACCCTCGCCACCGAGGTCCTGACGAGCTATGTGGCAGCACGGTTGGGCGCACCGGCCAGCGGGCAACTCATGGCCGAGACCGTCGAGTACTTCCTCGAGCTCAGCGGCACCCGGGTCGAGGCTCACGCGCTCACCCACGGCGTCGTGGTGGCCGATGTCCTGCACCACCCGCCGAGGATCGTGCTCCGCTATCCCGAAGACCTTCGACCGGTCAAGCGGGCGCCACTGCTCTTCGATGGAAGACGAGCGGTGCTGGTAGTCGACCGCGACGGCTGTGCCCGGACCGAGCTGCAGCGTCACCGCCTGGGTCGGCTGGGCGGCGAGCCGGCGCTCACACCGCCGACCGAGGGATGGCCCGACAGCGGTTCGCTCGTTGCCGAAGCCACCCGCGTGCTCGGCGGGGTCGGGTTCTACCTTCGTGCCGACCGCAGTATCTGGACCTTCGTCGACGGCCAGCCTCTCGTGGTGCGCCGGGGCGAGCACTGGACGGCGTTCCCCTTGGAGCTGGCCGCCTCGATCTCGAACATGATCGGCGGTGGTCGCGCCGCCGCGCTGGTGGCACGGGCGGCGTTCACGATCTCGGCTGAGCCCTACGGCGCCATCCTCGCCATCGTCGATGACTCGAGCTCCATCGACGACGTCGTGTCCCTCAAGGACCGCTACGACCTTCGCGACGACATCGACCCGACCGCCCTGCGACCGGAGACGCGCCTTCACCATCTGCTCGACGCCCAGGAGCTCGACGAGCACACGCTCGCCCGGCTGGCCACCCTCGACGGTGCCACCGTCATCGACCGCGACGGCCACCTGCTGGCCTACGGCGCGATCGTCACCACCGCCGACAGCGACCACGAGGGGGCGCGCACGGCAGCCGCCCGGACGCTCTCGCACGACGCCATCGTCGTGCTCAAGGTGTCGGTTGACGGCGACATCACGGTCTTCCGATCGGGCGCCCTGGTGACGACGCTGCTCGGCCACCCCGCCCACGCCCTGGCGAAATAGCGGTCAGGGAGGGTGGTGGTTGCTGCCGCGCGTCGGGCGTGAGGCCACGGGCGAGACAGCCGACGAGCGCCTTTGCGATCGAGCCGTCGCCGTCGAGGGCCGGATTGACGATTGTGATGTCGACGCCGACCACCCGGCCAGTGGCGACTGCGAGCTGCATCACGGTCTCCAACTCCCCCCAGCTCAGCCCGCCCGGCAACCGGTAGTCCACCGCGGGCATGACGGCGTCGTCGAGCACATCGCAGTCGATGTGGACCCAGAAGCCGTCTAGTTCCGGACGCAGCAGGCGCTCGAGTGCGCCCAGAGCGGCGCGCTCCACTCCTCGCCTCCGGACGTTGGGAAGGTCGAGCACCATGATGGCGGTGTCCTCGATGCGCTGGCTGCCGGCCTCGGCCGCCTCGTCCGCATCTCGCCGCGCGAACTGGACGACGTCCTCATCGAGAACCAACGCGCCCCGACCATCCAGGTCGGTGACGACGGCCGGGCCCCGCCCGGTGGCCAGGGCCAGGTCCATCGAAGCGGCCTCTCCGTTGGGCTCGGCCTCGGGTTGGTAGAAGTCGGCGTGCCCGTCTATGAACAGCAGCCCGTGACGACCGCGCCGGCCCAGAGCCAAGAGGTTCCCGAGCAAGATCGAGCAGTCACCACCGAGCACGATCGGGACGTCACCGGTGTCGAGCACCTCCCCGAGGGCGTCGGCGAGCTTGTGGGCGTACTCCCGAAGCCCAGTCGGGTTGAGCAACCCCGTCCGTAGGTCGCGTCTCGGATCGTATGGGGGCGGCGTCGCCGGCTGGCGTGTGTCGCCCTGACCGCGTCGGCCAGACCAGCGTCGAGCAACGCCGTCGGAAGGTGCTCAACCCCCCGAGGGAAGAGCCCGAGGACCGAGGGGGCCTCGACGAGCGTGTAGGCCACGCTGCATTCTGCCGGGCAGGGCCCCGCTGCCTACGATCGTCGCCCTCGGTACCCTGCGCCCTCGGCAGGATTCGAACCTGCGCACCCGGCTCCGGAGGCCGGTGCTCTATCCCCTGAGCTACGAGGGCGTGAGCCGCGGGACCGGACCAGTCTAGGCAGCGCACACGGCGACCGGTGCCCGGGACCGTGGGCCTCTCGTCGTAGGATCGAACCCGTGTCGCGTGCTGTGAGGGTCCTGGTGGTCGACGACGACCCGGTGATCCTCGAGCTGCTCCGGATCAACTTCGAGATCGAGGGCTTCGAGGTCCTCCCCGCCACCGACGGCGAGGAGGCGCTCGCCAAAGCCCGCCACGAGGCACCCGACGTAGTGCTCTGCGACATCATGATGCCCCGCCTCGACGGCATCGAGGTCGTCACCCAGCTGCGCGACGACCCGCGTACTGCCCACCTTCCCGTCGTGCTGCTCTCGGCCAAGGCCCAGAAGGTCGAGGTCGATCGTGGCCTGGCGGCGGGTGCCGACGACTACGTCACGAAGCCGTTCGACCCCCTCGAGCTCCTCGACCGGGTCAACGCTGCATTGGCCAAGTCTCGCCGGTAGCGGGCCCCGCAAGATGATCCGCGACACCCTCGCCGAGTCGGTGCGCGCCACCCTCGTGGCGCTCGGCCTGCCGTCCGTCCCCGATGTCATCCACGTCGAGCGCCCGGCCCGGCCCGAACACGGGGACTGGTCCACGAACGTGGCCCTGGCGTTGGCCAAGGTCGCCGGACGCAATCCCCGAGAGCTCGCCACCGCGATCGCCGAGCACCTGGGGGCCGACCCGCCGCCTCACGTGGTGGCGGTGGACGTGGCCGGGCCCGGGTTCGTCAACTTCCGGCT
>DASZJY010000398.1:0-2650 GCA_035947635.1 Acidimicrobiales bacterium
GAACGACCTCCGCGCCGCACTGGACCACGCCCGTTCGGCCGGGTTGACCGTGGGTCTGGTGCCCACCATGGGTGCCTTGCACCAGGGCCACCTCTCCCTTATCCGCCGCTCGGCGGCGGAGTGCGACCTCACCGTCGTGACCGTCTTCGTCAACCCGCTCCAGTTCGGCCCGAACGAGGACCTGGCCACCTACCCGCGCGACCTCGGCGCCGACCTGCGGGCGGCCGCGGCCGCCGGCGCCGACGTGGTCTTCGCCCCGACGGTGGCCGAGATGTACCCCGAGCCGACGGTGACGACAGTGCACGTCGACGGCCTGGTCGACGTCCTGGAAGGGGCGAGCCGACCCGGGCACTTCGCCGGAGTGGCGACCGTCGTGGCCAAGCTGCTCAACCTGGCCGGCCCCTGCCGCGCCTACTTCGGGGAGAAGGACTGGCAGCAGCTGGTGGTCGTGCGCCGCCTGGTCCGCGACCTCGACTTCCCGGTCGAGGTCGTCGGGTGCCAGACGGTGCGGGACCGCGACGGCCTGGCGTGCTCCAGCCGCAACGTCCGCCTCTCTCCTGACGAGCGGCGGGCGGCGACCGTCCTCTCCCGGGCCCTCGCCGACGCCGCCGCCCTGGTCGAGGCGCGGGAGCGGGACCCCGACACGATCAGGCGGCGGCTGACCGAGGTTGTCGCCTCCGAGCCCCTGGTACGCCTCGACTACGCCGAGGTGGTCCGGGCCGCCGACCTGGCGCCCCTCGAACGCCTCGAGGGCGACGTGCGGCTGCTCGTGGCTGCCCGGGTGGGTGCCACCCGGCTGATCGACAACGTCGGGGTGACTGTTCCCCTCGAACGGGCGGTGGTTGTCCCGGCTCCTGCTGGCCCGGCCACCGCCGGTTCGGAGGAGGCGTGATGCGACGGCGCATGCTCAAGAGCAAGCTCCACCGGGGCGTCGTCAGCAGCACGGACGTGGACTACGAGGGGTCGATCTCGATCGACCCCGACCTCATGCGACGCGCCGACGTGCTCGAGTGGGAGCAGGTCGCCGTGCTCGACGTCGACAACGGCGCCCGCTTCGAGACCTATGCCATCGCCGGCGAGGCCGGGCAGCTCCAGCTCAACGGGGCTGCCGCCCACCTGGTCGAGGTCGGCCACCGGGTGATCGTGCTGACATACGTCGACATGGAAGAGGACGAGCTCGACGGGTTCGCTCCGATCGTCGTCGTCCTGGACGCCGAGAACCGGCCGCTCGACGACCTCGTCGCCGCCCGCGGAGGGGAGTCGGCCTGAGCGAGAGCGGCCCTCTCGACCTGCTCGTCCTCGGCAGCGGCGTGGCCGGCCTGTCCGCCGCCGTTCGGGCCGCGTCGGTGCTGGGGCTCCGCGTCGGCGTGCTCACGAAGGGCACCCTCGCCCAGTCGGCCACCAGCTGGGCCCAGGGTGGCGTGGCCGCCGCCGTCGGCGGCGACCCCGACTCCGCCGACCTCCACCTGGCCGACACCCTCGCCGCCGGCGCCGGCCTGTGCGACGTCGACGCCGTCCGCGTCCTCGTGGACGAGGGCCCGGCCCGGGTCAACGACCTCATCGCCCTGGGGGCGGAGTTCGACCGCCATCCCAACGGGGTCCTCGCCCTCGCCCGCGAAGGCGGGCATTCGGTGCCCCGGGTGGTGCACGCCGGCGGGGCGGCCACCGGCGCCGAGATCGAGCGGGCCCTGGTGGCGGCGGTGGAGATGACGGCGGCGGCGGTGTTCGAGCGGGAGTTCGCCGCCCGGCTGTTGGTGGACGAGGGACGGTGCATCGGCGTCGGCGCCGTCGACCGTGATGGTGGGTACCTCGAGGTGCGGGCGCGTCACGTGCTCCTGGCCACCGGCGGGGCCGGCCAGCTGTTCTCGGTCACCACCAACCCCGAGCAGGCGACCGGCGACGGCGTGGCCATGGCGCTACGGGCCGGCGTCGCCGTGGCCGACCTCGAGTTCGTCCAGTTCCACCCGACCGCCCTCCACCATCCCCAGATGCCGCGCCCCCTCCTCTCCGAGGCGCTGCGGGGCCACGGCGCCCTGATGCGCGACGCCCACGGCGAGCGCTTCGTCGACGAGCTGGCGCCCCGTGACGTGGTGTCCCGGGCCATGACCGCCCGCATGCTCGATCTGGGCGTCGACCACCTCTGGTTGGACGCCACGCCCCTCGAGCGCTTCGACCAGCGGTTCCCGACCATCTCCGCCGCCCTCCGCCGGGCCGGCCTCGACCCCGCCGCCGACTGGCTGCCCATCGCCCCCGCCGCCCACTACCTCATCGGCGGCGTCCTCACCGACCTCGACGGCGCCACCACCCTCCCGGGGCTGTGGGCGGCCGGCGAGGTCGCGTGCACCGGCGTGCACGGCGCCAACCGGTTGGCGTCCAACTCGCTCCTGGAGGGCATGGTGTTCGCCGCCCGGGCAGTGGAGGCGGCGGCTGGCGGCAAGGACGCAGCCGAGCCGACCGGGGCCATGCGGGCCCTCGCCGACGGGCCGGCGCTGGCGCTGCCGGCGGTCGCCGAGGAGCTCTCGCTGGGGCCGCCGGAGGCGTCCGCCACCGCCAAGCGCCGGGAGGCCCTGCAGCACGCCATGAGCCGGGGCGCCGGGGTCCTGCGCGACGCCTCGTCGCTGGTGGAGGCCGGCGCGGCGTCCGCCGACGT
>DASZJY010000399.1:0-2653 GCA_035947635.1 Acidimicrobiales bacterium
ACTCGAACTGAACCAGATCGCCGTTCCTGGTGGTGGTCGCGGTGTTGGGTGGTGCGGCCGCCACCCAGGCACCCAAGGCGGCGTCCAGTTCCTCAGTGTCGCTCGGCGTGTCGCCGGTGATGTTGATGCGGGCGCAGGTACGCCCGTCGCGGCGGAAGACCGCGTAGGCGTCACCGCCCCAACCCGTGGCCGCGGTCAGCGCCTGTCGTAGCTCCACGCGCTCGGCGAGCACGACGAGTACGGCGACGGCGCCGAAGTCCCCGCTGTCCACCACTTCGAGACCGCCTACGTCCGGGGGGTCGAGGGAACGAGCCCCCTCCGCGTCGAGGTATTTGAAGGGGTCGAGGATGTGCTCCTCGGTGGCGGGCGGCTTGACGAAGGCCTCGTCGATCTTGGCGTCGGCCACCGCGTCGAGGAGAGCCACGAGAGCGTCGCCGAGTACGTAGGGGGCGGCGAACATGGCGGCGATCGCCTGGGAGGGCTCCTCGTCCTCGAGTGCGGCGGCACCACCCTCGGCCGCCCCCTCGGCGGCTTCCTGCTCCTGTTCGCTCAGCGACTCGAAGTACTCGCTCTCGATTCGGTCTGCGTCGCCCTCGACGAGTGCCTGAAAGGCGGCCAGCTGACCGTCGGTGACGCTCTCGTCGTCCTCGTCGAAGCGATCGAGATCGAAGACCTGGTCCTGCAGCACATGGGTGAGCTCGTGCACGAGGGTGAGGTTGAGCAAAGGTGTGATCTCTGTACCTCTGACCACGACCCGCTCTTCCTGACTGTCGTAATAGGCGAGCGTTCCGGTGTCGCTGAGCTCGTTCACGGTGTCGAGGAGGCGAACGTCGCCGGCGATAAGGCCGAACGCCCGCAGCAGGGCCTCGCCCTGTTCGACGTCCTCGACGTCCTCGGGGGCGAGAGACTCCTCGTCGGTGCGGGTGCGCTCCGTGTATTCAGCCGCGGTCAGGAAATCGACGTGTACCGGATGCGTGAAGCGGTGGCCCCGTTCGCGCTCGACGAACTCCGCCAGCGGGGCAACCCGTGGGTCCCACCGCTCGGGGTAGGTCTCTTCGTCGTCCACGACGAAGACAGCGACCAGACCGGCGGCCAACAGCCCGATCACGCAGACGCCGTTCAACCAAAGGACCACCCGCCGAAGAGCAGAGGACATCAGTACCTCCAAGAATGAGGACCGCGTCCCCTCTCGGAGTATCGGCCGGTAGGGATCTGGACTTGAACTGGGCGGCTGGACACGAGGAGCGGCTCAGGACGCCTGTCACCGGGTGCCTCCTTCTCCCTCCCGCACCGCGTCCGGGCGACGCCCGCCGTTGACTCTCCTTGCCGCCGGTGGAGGAATGACACGGTCAGTAGGCGAAGCTGTGCAGGGCCCCGGCGGCGATCCCCTTCACGAGGGTCCCGGCGGGAACCGCGGTCACGGGGAGGGGCACCGTGCTGTCGGCGCCCGTGCTGGTGCCCAACTGGCGATAGGTGTTCCACCCCCACGCCTTGACCGTCCCGTCTCGGGCCAGCACAAGGCTGTGATAGGCGCCGGCCGCCACGTCGGCGGCGTTGGTCACACCCGTCACCATCACCGGCCTCGGCCTGTCCGACGTCGTGCCGTCGCCGAGCTCGCCGAGGTGGTTCCATCCCCAGCTCCACACCGTCCCGTCGACTCGGACGGCGAGGCTGTGCAACCCCCCGCCGGCGACGGCGACGAAAACGCTCTGGGACGGGAACGGCCCTGACCCTTCGACGGCGGCGGGGGCGAGCCCGGCGCCGTCCGAGTTGCGGCCGAGCTGGCCGAACGCGTTCCAACCGGCGGAGACGATCACCCCGTTGCTGTAGACGAAGAGGCTGTGATAGCTGCCGGCCGCCAGCGAGGTGACGCCGGGCGGGATCGGGACGCGCACCGGTACCAGGCGGTCGACCGTCGATCCCGTCCCCAGCTGGCCCACACCGTTCCATCCCCAGGCCCAGACGCTGCCGTCGGCCCTGAGGGCGAGGTTGTGATGGGCCCCGGACGCGATCGCCTTGACCTGGGTGAGGCCCGCCACCTGCACGGGTGTGGGGCTGTCGGCCGTGGTGCCGTTGCCCAACTGGCCGAAATGGTTCCATCCCCACGCCCAGACCGTCCCGTCCGACCGCAGGGCGACGCTGTGGTAGGCCCCGGCCGCAACGGCCACCACGCCGGTCAGACCGCTGACCCTGACCGGCACGCGGCTGTCGGTCGTCGTCCCGTTGCCGAGCTGCCCGGAGGCGTTCCAGCCCGAAGCCCGCACCGTTCCGTCGGTTCCCACCGTCAACGTGTGGTGGGCGCCTCCCGCCACTGCTGTCACCGGGGCCGAGCCCACCCCGAGCTGCCCGAGCCCTCCGAACCCCCAGGCCACTGGCCGGCCGCTGGCCACCAGCGGGGGCGCCAAAGCGGCGAGGAGGACGTCGGCGTCGCCTTGGCCGCCCGTCGTCGTCCCCGCCAGAAGGACCCGACCGCTCGGCGCCACCGCGGCCGCCGGCCAGCCACCATTGGGGAGGTCGCTCACCCACGTCCCGGCCACCGCGAAGCTGCGGTCGAGGCGCCCGTCGGGGAGGTACCGCGCCATGCCCATCCGGGCACCGCCCTCGGCTCCGACGTAGGAGAAGGGGACGACAATCTTCCCGTCGGGCCCGGCGG
>DASZJY010000400.1:0-2649 GCA_035947635.1 Acidimicrobiales bacterium
GGGCGCCGGCGCCCAGGGAGGAGACGACGGCCACCGTGTGCTCCCACGACCGCTCGAGGTCGGCCCGGTGGGCAGGGGACATGGCGGGGTCGACGAGGGCCCGGGCGACGGGGACCACGCGGTACGTGCCCGGCTCGACCCATGTCGGGTGGTAGCCCACCCGGGTCACGACTGCGGCGCCGTCCCTCACCTCGACGGTGACCAGCACCAGCACGCCGTCCTGGCTGTGGGCGGGGCAGCACCTCGCCGTCTGGTTGGAGAGGAAGTTGCCCATGCCGTAGACGACGTATTTGTCGCCGATCTTCTCGATCGGCTGCACGACGTGGGCGTGATGGCCGAGGATCAGGTCGACGTCGGGCGAGGACAGCAGCTGCTGGGCGAGGGCGCGCTGCTCGGGGCTGGGGCCCGTCTGGTACTCGTCGCCCCAGTGCATGCTGAGGACGACGAAACGCGCCCCGGCGTCCCGCGCCCTCCGGGCGTCGGCCAGGATGCGGTCGGCGGTGATGAGGTTGACGAGCCACGGCTGGTCGGCCGGGACCTCGAGACCGTTGAGGCCGTAGGTGTAAGAGAGGTGGGCGACCGTCGTGCCGCCGACCTGGCGCCCGCCCGTGATGTCGGCCGCCGCCTCTTCCGGCGTGCGGGCGGTGCCGGCGTGACCGATCCCGGCGGCGTCGAGGACGCCCAGGGTGGCGGCCACCCCTGCTGGACCGCGGTCGAGCGAGTGGTTCGACGCCACCGAGCAGGTGTCGTAGCCAGCGGCGGCGATGGCCGTCGCCAGCTCGCCGGGGACGTTGAACGTCGGGAACCCCGACAGGTCCCGGGCGTCGGGTGACAGGGGCGTCTCCAGGTGGCAGATGGCGAGGTCGGCGGTCGAGACGATCGGCTCGACGGCCGCCAGCATGGGGCGGAAGTCGTACGCCTGGCCCGACGCCTGTCCGTACGCGGCCGCCCGCGCCACCACGGGGCGGTGAGCCAGGAAGTCGCCGCTGGCGGCGATGGTGAAGGTGATCGGGGGAGGGGCGGTCGTGGGAGGTGCCGCCGCCTGAGGGGGAACGGTCGGCGGGGAGGTGTTGGCTCGAGGCGTCGACGGGGAAACGGCGAACGGCGGACTCCGGAACGGAGCGGTCATGAGCGGCGCCGGGGCGTCGCCCCGGAGACCGGCAGCTGTCCCGGTGCCGGCGCCGCCGCTCAGGGGTACCGCCAGCACCGCCAACGCCGAGAGCACGAGGGCGGCAGGGAAGCCCCCTCGTCGGGACCGGCCCGTCGCCGCCGAGCTCGCCCGCCTCGTGGTCCTGCCCCGTTCCCGTCCCGTGTCGGGAGTCTACGGACCGGTCGGCGTCGTCTCGGGGGCGGAGCTGCCCGGCCGCCGGCCGGCGCTAGGGTCCCTCGCCGATGGGACCGCTGCACGGCGTACGGGTGGTGGAGGTGGCCAGCATCGGCCCCGGCCCGTTCACGGCCATGCTGCTGGCCGACATGGGGGCCGAGGTCGTGCGGGTGGACCGCGTGCCATCGACGGACGGGCCGCCCGACGCCTCCCCGACGGCGCCCGATCCCGGCATCGACGTGCTGAACCGGGGCCGGCGGTCGGTCGCCGTCGACCTCAAGCATCCCGACGGCGTCTCCACCGTCCTGCGGCTCGTCGAACAGGCCGACGTCCTGCTCGAAGGCTTCCGCCCCGGAGTGATGGAACGGCTCGGGCTCGGACCGGGCCCGTGCCTGGACCGCAACCCTCGCCTCGTCTACGGGCGGATGACGGGCTGGGGACAGCACGGCCCCCTCGCCTCCGCCCCTGGGCACGACATCAACTTCATCGCGGTGGCGGGAGCGCTGCGGGGGATCGCCCGCCCCGGGGAGCGCCCGGTGCCGCCGCTCAACCTGGTGGGGGACTTCGGCGGGGGCGGGCTACTGCAGGCGTTCGGCATCGTCTGCGCCTTGTTGGAGGCCCGGGTGTCTGGCCAGGGACAGGTGGTCGACACCGCCATGGTCGACGGGGCCGCCCTGTTGATGGCGATGGTGTGCTCGTTGCGGGCGGCGGGGAGGTGGACCGACGAAGTGGGCGGCAACCTGCTCGACGGCGGCGCGCCCTTCTACGACACCTATGAGACGGCCGACGGGGAGTATGTGGCCGTGGGCGCCATCGAGCCCCGGTTCTACGCCGAGCTGGTCCGGGGCCTGGGCCTCGACGCCGGCGACCTGCCCGACCAGCTCGACCGGAGCCGGTGGGCGGAGGGCGAGGAGCGGGTGGCCGCCGCCGTGCGCAGCCGCACCAGGGCCGAGTGGTGCGAGCGGCTCGAAGGGTCCGACGCCTGTGTGTCGCCGGTGCTCACCGTCGAGGAGGCCGCTGAGCACCCGCAGCTGCGGGCCCGGGGCACCTACGTCGAGGCGGACGGCGTCCTCCAGCCGGCGCCGGCGCCGCGGCTGAGCCGCACACCCGCAGCGGTGGCCGGCCCGCCGCCCCGCCCCGGCGAGCACACCGACGAGGTGCTGGCGGCGTGGCGCCACACGCCGGAGGAGATCGCCCGGCTGCGCCAAGCGGGGGTGGTGGCTTGAGCGACCACGGGCCGTACACCCTTGTGTGCTTCCACGCCCATCCCGACGACGAGGCCATTGCCACCGGGGGCACGATGGCCAAGGCGGCGGCCGCCGGCC
>DASZJY010000401.1:0-5103 GCA_035947635.1 Acidimicrobiales bacterium
AGTGACCGGACCTCGATGCTGCGGGACGGCGGCGCGCCCGAGGCGGCAAGCAGGCGGTCGAGGCGGACGCCGCCCCAGCGCTGCTCGGCGTACCAGCCGCCGGTGCAGTCGAGTGTGCAGACGACCTCGTCCTCGGCGAGCTCCGAGAGCTCCTCGAGCGTCCAGAGACGAGCGCCGGCCCGGAGCCTCCAACCGCGGGCATCGACCGCGGGGACGTCGTCGTCGAACCACTGGGTGACCGGCATGGCCGAGGGCTCGAACGAACCCCGTTCGAGCGACCGGGTGACGCCTCGTCCGGCGTGGGGGAGGGCTATGGTGACCGCGGTCGAGCCCCCCGCGACGAGCGCTCCCCGCAGCAGCGTCCTTCGACCGAGGTCAGCGGCACGGGGTCGCACCGGGCGGGCGCCCACGTGCCAGAGCCACAGCGGGAGGGCGGCCACCGCCGCGGCGACATGCACCTGCATGACCAGCACAGGTCCGAGGTCGCGCGCTCCTGCCCGGTGCAGGAAGCCGCTGACGAGGGCCACGGCCACCAGGACGGCCAGCGTCTGGGCGGGCGCAGCGGCCCGCGGCCCTCGGCGCTCGACACCCCGGCGGCTCACCGCCGACTTCCAGGGCGCCATGACCACGACGGCGGTGCCAGCCACACCGTGGACCACGGTGGGCCACCGGCCCCATCCTGAGCCGACCGCCCACATGGCCACGCCGCTGACCACGGCGGCGGGCACGAGCACGAACAGTGCGAGGTTCGTGCGCCGGCCCGGCACCCCTCAATGACACCACGACTGAGCCGCCACCGGGTCGCGACCCGTCACCTACCCTGACCCCGTGAGACGGCCCCCACGCTCGAGTGCCATCAACCCGGTCGCCGTCGTCGTCGTGGTGTCACTGCTCGGCGTCACCGCCTGTGCCGACGGCGAGCCTCCCCTTCCCCGCACTCGCTGTCGGGGCCACGTGGGCGCGGCTCACGTCGTCGCCCGCGGAGCTGACTTCGGAGGGTGGCGGCTGATCGCCTACGACGGCTGGGAGAGCCGCCCGTACGCCCTCATGTTCGACCATCCCCAGGTGAACTGGGGCTGCGGGACGGTGGGTCGGGAGAACGCGCCGCTGGCCCACGGCGGCGGCAGCGGGGAGACCGACGCAGGACCGCTGCGGTACGTGCTGGGCGCGGTGCTCCCGCCGGTCGAGTCGGTCACCGTCATCTTCCAGGGCGGAGCCGTCGTCGACCCGCCGTTGGGCGGCGCCCCGGGCATGGAGCACCGGTTCTTCGGTGCCATGTCTGCAGGGACGGGGAGCTGGGTCGTCCTCGGCAAGGACGCCACCGGCAAGGTGGTGGAGCGCACCTGACGGCGCGAGCCGTCAGCGCTCGCGCCAGGGCGGCGGCATCTCCCACAGGATCACGTCGAGGGCGGTACGGATTTCGTCACGGACCGCGTCGGCCGGCGCGTCGGGGTCGGAGTCCAGGCGGCGAAGGACATCCTTCAGGAGCGCTTCCACCATCCCGAGCTTGTACTCGTGCAGCTGGAGGAGGCCTCGGCGGGCGTGCTGCAGCAGGCCTTCCTTGTACAGCGGCGGCAGTCCCATCGGCGTCTCCTTCCTCGTCCCCGACGAGGATGCCAGCCTGGCTGGGATGATCGAGCCGGCCGATCGAGCGCGAGCGCTGGGGATCTCCCGCGAGGCGATCGAGCTCTGGGACGCCTCCGACGTCGTCGACGCCCATGTGGAGTCCTTCGTCTGGTCACGGGTCCTCGGCTACGACCTCGGGCGCCGCCACGGGAGCGGCCTCCTGGGCGGGTGCTTCTACTCCCAGGCCGACCTGCCCCGCATGGTCGACGCCGGCTTGAGCGGAGTGGTCCTGAGCGTCGCCACCAATCCCTTCCGACGGCGCGAGCGACGCACCGGCACCCTCCTGGCCAATCTCGCCCGCCTGCGGGCGGACGTCGACGCCCACCCGGGCACCGTCATCGTCGCGGACCACGCCGGCTACCGCCAGGCTCGGCAGGAGGGGAAGCTGGCGTGCTTCCTGGCCGTCCAGGGCGCAAATGCCCTTGTCTCACCGTCCGACCTCGCCCGCATTCCCGACGACGTGGTGTCCCGCATCACGCTCGTGCACCTGACGGCGTCGCCCCTCGGCGGGTCGAGCGCGCCAGGGCCTTGGTCGGGCCGGGGGCTCACGTCGCTCGGCGCCGAGCTGGTCGAGGCCATGAACGCCCGCAGTGTCATCGTGGACCTCGCCCACATCAGTCCCGAGGGCTTCTGGGACGCCCTCGACGTCCACGATCGGGGTCAGCCGGCGATCGTCTCCCACACCGGCGTCCGGGGCGTCCACGACGTGTGGCGGAACCTCGACGACGCCCAGCTCCGGGCCATCAGCACCCTCGGCGGGGTGGTCGGGGTGATGTTCCACTCAGCGTTCCTCGGCGACCGCTTCTGGTCAGGCCGGGCCGATGCTGTCGTCGACCACCTCGCCCACATCATCCGCATCGCCGGGGAGGACTCGGCCGCCATCGGCAGCGACTACGACGGGCTGATCGTCCCTCCGACCGACCTGCGCACGGTGACCCAACTCCCCGTGCTCGTGCAGCGCATGCTCGACCGGGGCTTCGGCGCTGAGCGCGTCGCCAAGGTGCTGGGCCGGAACTACCTGCGGGTGGTCGAGGCGGTCCGACCGGGCCGGTCCGGCGGTAACCCCGACGGTAACCCCGACGGCAACCCCGGCGATGGCCCCGGCGACGGCCCTACACCCGCATCGTGACCCGCTGCTCCCCAGCCTCGGCTGCGCCGGTCTCTCCCCGCTCCGCCCGTCGCAGCATCCGCCAGATGCGGGTGCCCAGCACGTCGAGCTCGGTGGACACGAACTGCTCGCCGCCGAAGCGGCGGATGTTCTCCGCCTGCCGTCGCAGGATCATCTCGTCCTGGGCGAAGATCCGGTTGGCGATTGGAGTGACGACGGCCTGAGCCACCACCGCCGGCACGCCGAGTCGGAACGTCACCGCCGCGTGCAGGGCGGTGTCGAAGTCGAACACCGGCGTGAACGCCGACGTCACGACGAGATGGTGGCGGCCGAGGCGGTACTCGACTTGGGCGATCGACGGCATCAGGAACCGGTCGACGTGCTTGACCACGCCCCCTTCGGGGGCGAGGAGGCGCCCGGCGATGCCTGACGGCCGGGGCTCGCCCAGGTACTCGGCCTCCACCCAGCTGTCCCCCTCGCGCACCACCACCTCGATGTCGACGGGCGGGCGCCCGCCCCGGAACAGGCCTCCGTGAAGGAAGGCGGTGTGGGGCACGTCGAGGGTGTTCTCGAGCGCCGCGTGCAGCGTGGCCGCCACCCGCAGGCTGCGGCGCACGGTGACGTAGCCGGGTTGGTCGACGCCCGGGAATCGCGGCGGCACGGAGCCGGGGGCGCCGTCGTCGACGCCCGGGAAGACCCAGACGAACCCGTCCTGCTCGGTGACGGGACGGGCGTCGGCCCGGCGGGCGGTCCGATCGGGGTCTCCGTCCAGCCCCGGCACGGCTCGGCAACGTCCGTCGGCGTCGAACCGCCAACCGTGGTAGCGGCACTCGAGCAGGCCCTGGCGGACGCGCCCGAGCGACAGCGGCACGTTGCGGTGGGGGCAGCGGTCGACAAGCGCGACGGGCCGCCCGTCGTCGCCGCGGAAGAGGACGAGCGGCGTGCCCAGCACCGTCCTCCCCACGGGCGCCTTCCCGAGCTCCGCCGAGAGGCAGGCCACGTACCAGAAGCCGGGGAGGTGGACGACCGACAGCCGTCCTCCCGTCGTCTCCATGAGCGAACCCTAGAGCGGCTGTCTTCGTCCGTTCGGCGCGGGTGAGCGCCGGAGGCGTCATGGGCAAGCTTGGCTACAGACCGACGATCAGGAGAAGGGATGAGACGACGGCGCACCGGTGGGGGGTGGGCCCGGTGCCGGAGCCGGCTCGGGCTGACCGCCGTCGCCGCCGTCGCGGTGGGCCTCCTCGTCCTCACCGGTTCGGCGCCAGCCTCCGACACGGTCACCCGGCGGGCCCCCGCCGCTGGCGTGCGGGCCGGGATCTGGCCCGGGATGTACGTCGCCCTCGGTGACTCGTTCAGCGCCGGGCTCTGGATCCCCAAGCAGATCGTCGAGTCGGGAGGATGCCAGCGGTCCGATCACAACTACCCGCACCTGGTGGCGAAGGCGCTCGCGCTGACCTTGCGCGACGTCACCTGCAGCGGAGCGGACACCGACGACATGACCTCTCCGCAGGACGTCCGGCCGGTGCCCGCCATGCCGCAGCTCGACGCCCTCGGCCCCGAGACCCGCGTCGTCACCCTCGGCATCGGTGGCAACGACATCGGGTTCGCCGAGATCGTGGCCACCTGCATCACCGTCTTCCCATGGGAGACACCCTGCCGCGACCGCTACCTGGTCGACGGCTCCGACGAGCTCAGCCGTCGCATCGAGCAGACGGCCCCCAAGGTGGCCGCCGTGCTCGCCGAGATCCGGCGACGGTCACCCGACGCCACCGTGTTGGTCGTGGGCTACCCCTCGATCCTGCCGGAGCGCGGCTACGGCTGCTGGCCCTCGCTACCGTTCGCCTTCGACGACGTGCCATACCTGCGGGCCAAGCACCGGGAGCTCAACGAGATGCTCGCCTCCGAGGCGCAGGCGGCCGGCAGCGTGTACGTCGACACGTACACGCCGAGCATCGGGTTCGACGCCTGCGCCCTGTCCCTTCACCGCTGGGTCGAGCCCCTCGTCCCCCTGTCGCCCGCCGCTCCCGTGCACCCGAACGCCAGGGGGATGCAAGGCATGGCTGCCGAGGTCGCGGCCGAGATCAGGGAGGCGGGGGAGGTCGCGCCCGCCTAACCCCTGACCGCCGGCCGCCGGCCGGGTCAGCCGACGACGGCGAGATCGGCCACCACCGGCCGGTGGTCGCTGCCCCGGCCGACGCCCTCCCACACGTCGAGGACGGCCACCTGATCGGACACCAGCACGTGGTCGATGTGGGACAGCGGCGGCAGCGGTCGCATGTCGATCGGCCAGGTGGCGACGAACCACCGCCTGCGCTCGGCGTGGGCGTCGTGCAGGCCGGCGTCCAGCAGCCGGCAGAACCCCCGGTGTC
>DASZJY010000402.1:0-3257 GCA_035947635.1 Acidimicrobiales bacterium
AGGTGCTGGCCCGGACCTGATTCCCTGGTGTCGATCAGTTGGCTGCCAGCTGGGCACCAGCAGTGACGGCCTCCGCGGGAGCGGGTGGGACGCCCCGCCCCACGCTCATGATGGCGTCGAAGAACAGGGACGGCCGGCCCCACAGCGAGTTCACGAAGATGGTCGTGACGCTCAAGGCCATGGCGACCATGGCCCACACCGGGTAGACGAGGCCGGTGGTGGCCAAGGGGATGCCGATGCCGTTGAAGAGAAAGGCAAGCGTGACGTTCTGCTTGGTCTTGCGGTAGGCGTAGCGGCTGATGTCCCGGGCCCGCAGGACTGAGGCGAGCCGGTTGCCGACGATGACGATGTCGGCGGACTCGATGGCGATGTCGGTGCCTGCGCCCATGGCCACTCCGACGTCGGCCTGCATGAGCGAGGGCGCGTCGTTGATGCCATCGCCGACCATGGCGACCCGTCCCTCACGCTGGAGGGTGCGGACGACGTCGGCCTTCTCGTTGGGAAGCACGCCCGCGTGGACCTCCTCGATCCCGAGCTCGAGGGCCACACGCTCGGCCGCCCGGCGGTTGTCTCCGGTGACCAACACCGGGCGCACGCCGGCGCGTTGCATGGCGGCCACCGCGTCGGCGGCGGCGGGGCGCAAGCGGTCGTCAAAGGCGATGGCGCCGAGAAGCCGGCCGCCGCGGCTGGCGGCGACGACGGTGCGGCCCGCGTCCTCGAGCTCGCCGATCCGGCCCATCATGGCCGACAGGTCGACACCCTCGTCCTCGAGGAAGCCGGGCCGGCCCACGAGGACCCGTTCGCTGCCGATACGCGCCAACACGCCCCGGCCGGCGACGGAGTCGAAGTCCTCCACGGGGGGCACGTCGAGGTCGCGCTCGACGGCGGCGGTCGCCACGGCCTGGGCGAGGGGGTGCTCGGAGGACGCCTCGGCGGCGGTGACCACCGCCAGGAGCTCGTCGGCGTCGGCCACGGCCTCGATCTCACGGACGGTCGGGCGTCCCTCGGTCAGCGTGCCCGTCTTGTCCAGCACGACCGCGCGTACCAGCCGGAAGGCCTGAAAGGCCTCGCCGGTACGCATGATGACGCCCTCATCGGCCGCCTCGCCGGCGCCCCGTACGATCGACAGCGGCGCGGCGATGCCGACCGCGCAGGGGTAGCCCATCACCAGGACGCTGAGCGCCGCGAACGCGGCCCGTTCGATGTCGACCTCGCCCCCGATCGCCCACGAGCCGGTGATCCAGCCCACGAAGGAGCCGGCGGAGAGGAGCAGCACCGCGGGCGCGTAGACGCGCAAAACGCGGTCGACAAGGTGCAGGATGCCCGGCTTGAGGGCCCGGGCGTCCTCCACGTGGCGCACGACCTGGGCCAGGAAGCTCTCCTCGCCCACGGCCGCCACCCGCACCAGCAGCGTGCCGCTCCCGTTGACGGAGCCCCCCGTGACCGCGTCTCCCTGAGAGCGCTCTACGGGCAGTGGCTCGCCGGTGACGAATGATTGGTCCACGGCGGAGCGGCCCTCCACGACCTCGCCGTCGACGGGCACCCGCTCGCCGGGGCGGATGCGCACGAGGTCGCCCACGACGACCTCACCGATGGGCAGCTCCTGCTCGGCGCCGTCCCGCTGCACCCGGGCCACGTCGGGCTGCAGGTCCAGGAGCCGCTTGATGGCCTGAGAGCTGCGGGTCTTGACCAGCAGCGACAGCCACTCCGAGAACAGGTGGTAGGTGGCGACCAGCACGGAGACGCCGAAGAACGGCCCCGTCGGGTAGTCGTCGGGGCGGAGTAGGAGCCCGATGGTTCCCCCAACCAGGCCGGCGAAGGCTGCGGCCTCGAGCATCACGTGCTGGTTGAGGATGCCCCGGCGGATCGACTCCAACGACATCACCAGGATGTGGCGGGCCAGGCCGAACACCATCCACACCGCGAACGAGGCGACGATCCAGGGGACAGCGGAGTCGATGACGCCGCTGACCTCCAGGACCAGCGTGCCGGCCGTCAGCGCGGCCAGGCCGGCCGTGCCCGCGACCGCGGTGGCCAGCCCGCGGGGGCGTAGGAGCAGATAGGCGACGGCCAGGAAGCTGAGACCGACGGCCGCGCACACGAACCACAGCCCGGCGACGGACATGAGCACGGAGATCGTCTCGAGGCTGAGGGCTAGCCCCCACAGGAGTCGGCGCCCCTCGGCCACCAGCTCCGCCTCCTCCTCCTCGTACGGGCGGACCTTGGCCGGATCGCGGGCCGTGTAGCCGATGTCCCGCAGCGTGTCGACGAGGTCCTGGGGGCGGACCTGGGTGGGGTCGTACTCGACCAGCGCCTGCTCGTGGGTGAGGCTCACGGCAACCTTGGCCACCCCGGGCTTCCTCCCCAGCGCCTTCTCCAGAGTGCCGGTGCAGAGCGAGCAGTGCAGCCCGCCGATGCGGGCGCGGAAGCGGGCCAGCCCGTCAGGACCGATCTTCTCGTCGAGCCAGGCAGGGCTGCCCATGGCGCGCTCCCTTTGAGGATCTCGTCGGGTCGTGGTATCTCTCGGCATCCAACAGCTTCCCGCCGCTGGAAGGTCAAGCACCCGCCGGGGGCGAGGACCGCACCCGAGGAGAGCCCATGGTCACCACCACGTTCAAGGTCGCCGAGATCCACTGCGGCGGCTGCGAGAACACCATCCGGACGGCTCTGTCCGGCGTCCCCGGCGTCACCCTCGTCGTGCCCTCGGCCGAGCGCAACGACGTGAAGGTGAGCTACGACGACACCAAGGTGACCGAGGAGCAGCTCCGGGTCCGCCTCGGTGAGGCGGGCTACGAGCCTGTCACCTAGAGCCGGCGGTCACCCATGCGCATCGGAGAGCTGGCCGACCAGGTGGGGGTCAACCCCAAGACCGTCCGCTACTACGAGGGCATCGGGCTCCTGCCCGCGCCCGAACGGCTCGCTTCCGGCTACCGGGATTACACCGACGACGACGTCGAACGACTGCGGTTCGTCAGGACGGCGCAGCGCCTCGGGCTGTCGCTCTCGGAGATCTCCGAGATCCTGACGCTCCGCGAGCGCGGGGAGCGGCCGTGCGAGTACGTCCTCGCGGTGCTCGACCGCCAGCTTGCCGACCTCGACCGTCGAGTGTCGGAGATGGCCGCCCTGCGCCAGGAGCTCGTCGACCTGAGGGACGCCGCCGATCGGCTCCCGTCCGACCCGGGCTGCTACTGCAGCCTCATCGAGCACCGGCGGTGACGCGAGGAAGGGCCGGCTGGGCCGGCCCTTCCGTGCTACCT
>DASZJY010000403.1:0-3601 GCA_035947635.1 Acidimicrobiales bacterium
GGAGTGACCGAGCACGGCGAGCGGAGCTGCCGGCACCTGCCTCCCGCCCGCCGCCCGCAGGTGCCGGCGGCTGCCCAGCCGAGCGCAGGTCCCAGGGAGGAGGAGTGACCGAGCACCGAGAAGCTGCGCCCGCGGCCTCCGGTGGCGGGACCCTGGTGCTCGTCGCCACGCCTATCGGCAACCTCGGCGACCTTCCGCCCCGAGCCGTGCGGGCGCTGGCCGAGGCGCAGACCATCGCCTGCGAGGACACGCGCCGGACCCGCCAGCTCCTGAGCCACGCCGAGATCGAGGGAGGCAACCGCCTCATCGCCGTCAACGACCACAGCGAGGCGGCCCAGGTGCGCACCATCCTCGCCCGCCTCGACGCCGGCCAGCGGGTGGCGCTGGTGACCGACGCGGGGATGCCCGCCATCTCCGATCCCGGTCAGCGCCTGGTGGCCGCGGTGACGGCGGCCGGGCACCGCGTCGAGGTCGTCCCCGGCCCGTCGGCGGCGCTCGCCGCCCTGGTGGTGAGCGGCCTGCCCACCGCTCGATTCTGCTTCGAGGGCTTTCTTCCCCGAAAGGGTCGGGCCCGCGCCGAGCGGTTGGCGGAGCTGGCCACCGAGCGGCGCACGATCGTGGTGTTCGAGGCGCCCCACCGCGTCCGCCAGACGGTGGCCGACCTGGCCGAGGCGCTCGATCCCGTCCGGCGGGTGGCGGTTGCCCGCGAGCTGACCAAGGCCTTCGAGGAGGTGTGGCGGGGCACATTGGAAGGCGCGGTGGCGCACCTGGCCGCCCGGGAGCCCCGGGGTGAGTACGTCCTCGTCCTGGCCGGGGCGCCCGCGCCCGGGCCGCCGGCAGCCGACACCGTCGAGGACGCCCTCCGCGCCCGCATGGAGGCCGGCGAGGACAAGCGCTCGGCCATCGCCGCGGTGGCCGCGGACCTGGGCGTCCCCAAGCGCCAGGTCTACGAAGCCGCCCTGCACCTGTAGCTCAGGGAGGACGGTCGGTCAGGCGGCGAAGCGCACGCGCAGGTCGACCAGGCCGCGCAAGGTGAGGCTGTCGCGGTGCTGGGGCTGCCCGCCGACGAGCTCCCACGTGCCGAAGCGGTCGAGCAGGCGGTCGAGCACGATCTGCGCCTCCATGCGGGCCAGCGCCGCCCCCAGGCAGTAGTGGATGCCGCTGCCGAAGCTGAGGGGTGCGCCCTCCGACCGGCCAACATCGAGGCGGTCGGGGTCGGTGTAGCGGGCGGGATCGCGGTTGGCCGCGCCCAGCAGGGCCAGCACCGTGCTCCCCGATTCGATCTGGTGGCCGGCGACTTCGATGTCCTCGTAGGCAGTCCGGGCGTTGATCTGCACGGGGCTGTCGTAACGCAGCAGCTCGTCGACGGCGGGACGCAGCAGCGTGCGATCGTCGCGCAGGCGGGCGAGCTCGTCGGGGTGCTGTAGGAGGGCGAGGACCCCGTTGCCGATGAGGTGGGTCGTCGTCTCGAACCCGGCGGCGAAGAGGAGAATCGACGTCGACACGAGCTCGATCTCGCTGAGACGGTCGCCCTCGTCCTCGGCGTGGATGAGCTTGGTGAGCAGGTCGTCCTGGGGGTGGGCCCGGCGCTCGGCCACCAGGTCGGTGAAGTACTGCTCCATGGTGGCGCTGGCGGCGGTCGCCTCCTTGAGCGCCTCCGGCGTGATGGACAGCTCGAGGAGGGCGGTGCTCGCCCGTACCAGCGGACGGAACTGGGCCCGGTCCTCGGCGGGGACGCCCAGCATCTCGCCGATCACCGTGACGGGAAGCGGGAAGGCGAGGGCGTCCATGACGTCGACCTCGCCGTCGTCGAACCCGTCGATCAACTCGTCCACCAGGGCGACGATGTGGGGCCGCAGCCCTTCGACGGTGCGTGGCGTGAAGGCACGGGATGCCAGTCCCCGCAGCCGGGTGTGGTCGGGCGGGTCGGCGAAGAGCATGTTGGTGTGGTCGTTGCGGAAGGCGGCCTGCTCCTCCCGGTGCTCTTCGCTCAGGCCCAGGGCGCTGACCGCCTCGGAGAAGTCCTTGCCCACACTTGGCATGCGGAGGAGCTGCTGGCAGTCGTCGAAGCGACTCAGCACCCAGAAGCCGAAGGCGCTGCGATGCACGGGCGAGTAGGTGCGCAGGGTGGCGTAACGCGAGTAGGGATCGGCCTTGCCCTCGGGTGTCGCCACCAGCTCGACGAGGAGGGTGTCGGCGTCCACGGGGGGCGCGGTGGTCATGCACCAGTGCTACCAGCCCGTTCGGCCCTTTGTGGATCGCCAAGGTGCCCAGATGACGTCTCCGGGTAGGACCTTCAGCAGTGGGGAACGGGATATCACCCGGCGAACACGTCGGCGACTCCGTTCGTCGCCTGGCCCACGACCGATTGCAGCCTGCCGTCGAAGCTCTCAAGCTCTCACCGGGCGCCGATCTCGACGAGGTCGTCTACGACGTGCGCAAGAGGTGTAGGAGAGTGCGCGCCCTATTGCGCCTGGTGCGGGCCGACGTCGGCGACGACGTCTACCGCCGCGACAACCGCGCTCTGCGCGACGGCGCCCGGGTGCTCTCGCCGGTCCGCGACGCCGCCGTCTTGGTGGAGGAGCACGACGGGGCGGTGAAGGACGGCGCCATCTTCCCGACCCCGTTCAGGGCCAGCCTCGTCCGACACCACGACGAGCTACGGGACGACCTCCTCGCCGGAGACTCGCTGACCGAAGTGCGCGAGAGCCTGGCCACGGTGCTGGCGAGGATCGAGGCCTGGCCCCTTTCGGCGGTCGACTGGCAAGTCCTCGGGACCGGTGTCAAGCGCGTGTACGCCAAGGGCCGCAGGGCGATGGCCGCCGCGTACGACGACCCCAGCACCGAGCGGTTCCACTACTGGCGCAAGCGCGTGAAGTACCTCCACCACCAGCTGGCGCTCCTCGAGGAGCTCTGGCCCGAGGTGATGTGCGCAAGCGCCGAGACGGCCCAGGCGCTCACCGCCACCCTCGGCGACACGCACGATCTCGCTGTGCTGCGCGAAGCGCTCGTTGCAACCGTCGACGACGTCGACGCCGGCCTCTTGGAATTCATCGACTCCCGCCGCCAACTCCTTCGGGCCCGCGCCCGGCCCATCGGGCAACGGCTGTACGCCGAGAAGCCCTCCGACTTCGTTGCGCGACTCGGCTGCTATTGGGAGGCAGCGGCCACGCCGGCGACGATCGCCTGACGGCCCGAGGTGAGCCGCTCCCGCGAGCCACCGATCCGAATCGCGTGGGCGGTCGATCTGTTGGACTGACTCCGACTGACCGGGTGCTCGAGATCGGCTGTGGGCCGGGAGTGGCCGCCTCGCTCGTCGCCGACCGGCTCGTCGACGGACACACCACGGCCATCGACCGGTCGCCTACCGCCATCGTTCGGGCCCGGCACGCAACGGCGACCACCTCGCGTCCGGGCGTCTCGCCCTCGAGCAGACCACGACTGGAGACGTCTGGGCGAACGCCTTAGGCGAACGCCTTATGCGAACGCGACGATCTCTGCAAGGCAGGCCGGGTCGAATGCATCAGTCTAGCTTGATGTAAGCTGTGAGCGTGGCTCTGGATGTTGCCGACGTGTCGCCGCTCGGGTTTCTCCACCTGGT
>DASZJY010000404.1:0-8417 GCA_035947635.1 Acidimicrobiales bacterium
CAGCGGCGCCTCCTGGCTGAACTGGTCGATCTCGTCGTCCCAGACCGATCCCATCAGTTTGAGGAAGTCGAGGGTGCGCTGAGCCT
This sequence comes from Acidimicrobiales bacterium, assembly GCA_035947635.1. Classification (GTDB taxonomy): domain Bacteria; phylum Actinomycetota; class Acidimicrobiia; order Acidimicrobiales; family AC-14; genus DASZJY01. The sequence continues at coordinate 87 of DASZJY010000404.1, forward strand.
CCTCCTCGTCGATCCTGCTCATGGCGAAGCCGACGTGGATGAGGATCCAGTCGCCGACCTTGATGCCACCGGCCTCGCCCAGGACGAGGCCGATGTTCACCTCACGCCGCACGCCGTCGACGTCGGCGATCCCGCGATGCTCCTTCTCGTCGACGATCTCAACGAGCTGTCCGGGGATTCCGAGGCACATCACACACCTTGCCTTCCTCCGCGGCCGGCATCCGGTAGGGAGCGGCGCGGAATGGTTCGAACGAACAAGTCTCTCATCGATGTGGCGTCTATGGTCACGGCCCCGCCCTGACGCCTGCATCGAGCGTGTCGTAGCGGTCGACGAGGTCGACGAGGAGCCGGCGTACGTCGCGGAGGGAGTCCACCGATGCCCGCAGCGCGTCCCGACCGGCGTCGGTGAGGATGTAGGTGCGGCGGGCGGGGCCGGCCTGGCTGGGCTCCCACCACGAGCTCACCAGCTCGTCCTTCTCCATCGTCCGGAGGTAGCGGTAGAGGCCGCCCGGCTCGGCTCCCTGGATCCCGAGCCGGCGCACCTGCTCGAGGAGCTCGTAGCCGTGCGAAGGCCCTTCGGCCAGCAACAGCAGGAGGCAGGGCTTCAGGTAGTGCCGGGGAAGAGCGGACGCCCCGTTGTCGCGGGTGTCGCGGGCGGTGCTCATCTGGCCGATGGCCCTCTGTTGGCGCGGACGACCCGCTGGGCCCCGCACGCCTCTTCCTCGGCCGAGGACATCTGGCACCAGCACTCGTCGCTGCAGGGCCCCGAGGACGGCCGGGCCAGGTCGGCGAAGGCGGTCGCGAACTCCGCCTCGCCCTCGATGAGGCCCCGCGCCGAGAGCCCGTACCACGCACCGTCGCGGACGACGTAGCCGTCGGCGGCCAGCCCGTCGAGGTGCTCGGCACAGTCGCGGTGGTCGATGTCGAGGAACCGCTGGATCAGCGGCACGTCGACCAGATCGCCGAGTCCCTCGCCCCGGAGCCAGTACATCACCCGGAGGATCTCGCTGCGCCAGTACACGGTTCGCAGGATCTCGGATTTCGGAATGGAGCTCATCGGCCTCCTGGAGGCTCGCCGGCGCGGCGGCCAGTAGATGAACACCGGGTACATACAGGATACATCTAGGGGTGCGCCTATCGCCGGTGGTTTCTGCCCGTACGCCGTCGTGCACCACTGCGGGCCACGTGGGGCAGAATGAGCTGCTCCCGGCCGTCCCGGGAGCCACCGGAGAGAGAGGAACCGCCCCATGGCACGTCGCTGAGTGAGTCGTGGAGGGTCGTCCGGTCGGACGACCGCCCTCACGACCGCCGGGGCCGTGCCGGGGGGACGGCTGGCTCGCTGAGCCTCCTCGGGCGCCCTGGCGGTGACCCCGCTGGCCCAGGCCAGCCATCGCCCGCCCGATCCCACAGGAGGAACGACAGCACATGCCCTCCGCGCCCGCCGACGCGCCGACCGGCGCCGCTCCGCCGCCCTACCTGACCGCCCTGGCCACCGTCGTGGCCGAGGTGGTCGAGCCCCGGGCCGCCTCCGTCGACCGCGACGGCACCTACCCCCGGGAAGCACTCGATGCCTTGAGCGGGGCCGGGCTCCTGGGCCTGGTGAGCGCGGCGGACGTCGGGGGCGGCGGCGAGGGGATGCGGGCCGCGGTGGCGGTGATCCAGGAGCTGGCGCGCCACTGCGGTTCCACCGCCATGGTGGTCCTCATGCACTACGCCGGCACCGCGGTGATCGAGGCCCACGGCTCGCGGGAGACCCGACAGGCGGTGGCCGCCGGCGACTACGTGACCACCCTGGCGTTCTCCGAGACGGGGTCCCGGAGCCACTTTTGGGCGCCCCTCAGCACGGCGGTACGCGACGGCGACGGTGGGGTGCGACTCGACGCCCGCAAGAGCTGGGTCACGTCGGCCGGCCACGCCGACGGGTACGTGTGGTCGAGCCGGCCCCTCGCCGCCGAGGGCGCCAGCACCCTCTGGCTCGTGTCGGCAGGGGCGGACGGGCTCTCGGTGGGCGCGCCGTTCGACGGCCTCGGCCTCCGGGGGAACAGCTCGAGCCCCATGTCGGCCGCCCAGGTGCCGGTCGGCACGGACGCCATGCTCGGGCCCGACGGGGGCGGGTTCGACGTCATGGTCGGCGCCGTCCTGCCCTGGTTCCAGGTCATGAGCGCGGCGTTCTCGGTGGGGACGGCCGACGCCGCCACCGCCAAGGCGGCCGGCCACGCCGCCTCCACCCGCCTGGAGCACCTCGACCAGTCGCTGGCCGAGAACCCGGTCGTCCGCTCCCACGTCGCCAAGATGCGGGTGCGAACTGACGCGGCCGGAGCGCTGCTCTCCGACACCCTCGACGCCATCGAGGGCGGTCGCGACGACGCCATCCTCCGGGTCCTCGAGGCCAAGGCGGTGGGGGGCGAGACGGCCACCGAGGTCACCGAGCTGGCCATGCGGGTCTGCGGGGGCGCCGCGTTCCGCAAGGAGGTCGGCGTCGAGCGTCACTTCCGCGACGCCCGGGCGTCGACGGTCATGGCGCCCACCACCGACATGCTCTACGACTTCATCGGCCGGGCCGTGTGCGGCCTGCCGGTCTTCTGAGGCGGGTGACTGTGCCGACGAGCGACGACGTCCTGGTGATGGGGGCGGTTGCCTACGACGCCAAGGTGGTCACCATCTGGGAGGGCTTCCGGCAGTGGTTCGCCGCCAACGGGCTCGCCTTCGACTACGTCCTGTACTCCAACTACGAGCGCCAGGTCGAGGCGTTGGCCGCCGGAGAGATCCACGTGGCCTGGAACTCGCCGCTCGCCTGGATCCGCTCCGAGCGCCTCGCCCGCGCCGCTGGCGGAGAGGCGCGGGCGCTGGCCATGCGCGACACCGACTGCGACCTCACCTCGGTCGTGGTCGTGCGCACCGACTCGGGCATCGACGAGGTGCGTGACCTGCTCGGGCGCACGGTCGGCGTGGGGGCGGTCGACTCTCCCCAGGCGACCCTGATCCCGCTCAGCCACCTGCGCTCCTTCGGGTTCGTCCTCGGGTATCACGTCGAGGTCCGCCGCCACGACGTCGGGGTGGGCAAGCACGGCGACCACGTCGGGGGCGAGCGGGACGCCGCCCGGGCCCTGATGGCCGGCGAGGTGGACGCCGCCTGCATGATCGACGCCAACCACCTGCTGTTCGCCACCGAGGGCACGCTGCCTCCCGGGAGCACCCGGGTGCTCACCCAGACGCCCCCGTACGACCACTGCAACTTCACGGCCATGGGGCCTGGGCCGGGCGACCTGCTGGAGCGGTTCCGGTCGCTGCTGCTGGCCATGTCCTACGACGACGCCGACGTCCGGCCCCTCCTCGATCTCGAGGGCCTGAAGGAGTGGCGGGGGGGCCGCACCTCGGGCTACGGGCAGCTCGAGCGGGCGGCGATCGGGTTCGGCTTCTACGACGCCAAGGGCCATGTCACTGCCACCGACTATCGACCTTGAGGACCTGGGCCTCGACCGGGGGGCCCATCTCGTGCTGAAACGGGCGCTGGCGCCGCTGTCCCCTGGGACCAGGGTGGAGGTGCGGGGCCGGGCGCCCGACCTGGCCGTCCACCTGGCCGCCTGGTGCCGAGCCCAGGGCCACCGGCTCGAGCTGGCGCCCGAGGGCTCGGTGGTCGGTTGGGTCACCCGGGGGACGGCGCTGGACGACCGCTGGCAGGGCGCCGAGCGGGCGGGCGGCGACCAGCCGGACACGGTGGCTGACCGGGCCGAGCCCACGTGGGGGCTGGCGGCCCGGGGGGCGCTGGTCGAGGCGGGCGGGCCGGAGTTCCGCTTCGCCCTGGACACCAAAGAAGCGGTGTGGTCCGACACCGCCGCCGGCGTCTACCGCCAGGCCGTCGCCTCCCAGTGGGACCCCGCGACCGCCGTCGACTGGGAGGCCCCGGTCGACCTGCCGCCCGACGTCGAGGCCGCCGTGGTCACGGTGATGACGTACCTGGTCGAGAACGAGAACGCCGCCCTCGTGGTGCCGGCCCGCTTCCTCGGTCAGGTCCATCCGCACTTCCGCGAGGTGGTGGGCGTCCTCGCCACCCAGGTCGCCGACGAGGCCCGTCACGTCGAGGTCTTCTCCCGCCGGGCCGGGCTCGGGGGCGGGCCCCTCGGCCGCTCCTCCGCCGGCGGGCAGGCGTCGCTCCTCACCCTCCTCGAGGAGCCCGACTTCGCGGTCGCCCACTTTCTTCTCTCCGTGCTGGGGGAGGGGACGTTCCTCTCGCTACTCTCCTTCCTGGAGCGCTTCGCCCCCGACCCGGTGACCCGGCAGGTCACCCACCTGGCCCTGGCCGACGAGGCCCGCCACGTGGCTTTCGGGATGGCGCACCTCGAGCACGTCCTGGCCGCCGACCCGGGCCTGCGCCCCCGCCTGGCCACCGCGGTGCGACGCCGCCACGACGCCCTGGCCCACACCGCCGGGCTCAACGAGGAGGTGTTCGACGCCCTCGTCGTCCTCGCCGCCGGCTCGTGGGAGCCCGCCGCGGTGGCGGCCGGGTTCGCCCGGGTCCAGGCCCTGGAGGCGGAGATGGCCGACGGCCGCCGGCGCCGCCTCGTGCGTCTGGGATTCCCGCCGGGGGAGGCGGCCGAGCTGTCCGAGCTGCACACCCGCAACTTCATGTGACCGGTAGCGGTGGATGTGGAGCGAAGCGCTACACCTCCGCCGCCGGTTCGGCGAAAGGGTCAGCGGGCAGCGCGAGCAGGCGGTCGGCGACCTCGTCGACGGCGGCCACGACCGGGTTGTCGGGCTCGTAGTCGAAGAGGGGGGTGCCCAACAGGTCGGCGTCGAGCACCGAGTCGCTCCAGGGCAGGTGGCCGTCGAGGTTGAGGTCGTGGCGCTCGCAGTACTCGGCCATCGCCTCGAGGTCGCCGGGCCGGCGCAGCTTGTTGGCGATCACGCCCACGTGCTTGATGGGCAGCTCGGCGGCGAGGGCGGCCATCCGCCGGGCCGTCTCGTAGGAGCGGTAGTAGGGCTCGACGACGAGCAGGAGCACGTCGACGTTGCGAGTCGTGCCCCGGCTCAGGTGCTCGGGCGAGGCCTCGAGGTCGAGGATCGTCACCACGTCGGTCTCGGTGCCGACGTCGTTGAGCAGCCCGCTCACGGTGGCATGGGCCGAACAGAGGCAGCCCTCGTCGGCGTGGGAGGGCATGGCCATGAGCAGCACCCGGATGCCGTCGGGGGCGGCCGTGCCGAAGCGGTCGACCACGTCGGCGACCGGCTCCTTGAGGGCCGTGCCGTTCAACCGCCGCGACACCAGACTGGTCGGCAGCGGAGCGATGGCCGAGGCCGACTCCCGCTCCACCCCGAGCGCGACGGCGACGTTGGGGTTGCTGTCACCGTCGATGACGACGACGCGCTTGCCCCGACGGGCCATCAGGCGGGCGAGGGTGGCCGAGAAGGTCGTCTTCCCCGCCCCGCCCTTGCCGGCGACGGCGACCCGCAGCGAGCCGGGTGCCCTCGTAGCGCCGATGTCCTCCACTGCCGGGTCGCTGGTCGTCGTCTCGCTCACAGTTCAGCTCCAACCCGGTGGAGGGCGGCGGGATTCCGCGCCCTTCCGGGACGTCGTCAGGGAAGGGACTCGACCGCCGCCGGCTCGGCAACGGTGGCGAGGGCGGTGACGCTGCTCGCCGCGCTGATCGCGTCGTACCGGCCGAGGTAGGCGGTGAGGAAGCGACGGCCCTCCCGCAGGGCACCCGCCCAGGCATGCAGCCACTCGACGCCCTCTTCGGTGAGGCGGTAGCTGCGCCGGGCCGGCCCGGCCGAGGAGTGCTCCCACCAGGAGGCGACGAGGCCGTCCTGCTCCATCACCCGCAACGCGCGGTAGAGCCCGCCCGGGTCGACGTTGCGCAGGCCGAGCTCGCCGATCTGCTCGAGCAGGTCGTACCCGTGCGCCGGGGACTCGGCTATCAAGAGAAGCAGGCTGGCCCGCAGGTAGTTGCGGGGAAGTCCTCCCTGCGGCTCCTCCATGGTGTTCCTCACTGTGGTCCCTCCCTCACGCCGGTGGTGCGGCGGTGCCTAGTGGTCGTGGTCGTGATCGTGGGCGCCGACGCGCTCGGCCTGGCAGGCGGCGGCCTCTTCGGGGGAGTTGTGGCACCAGCAGTCGGCGCTGCACTCCCCGTGGGTGGGCCGGGTCAACTCGCTGAACGAGGTGGCGAACTCGAGGGCACCCTCCCGCCGGCCCAGCTCCGACAGCGCGTAGCGGTCGCCCGCGCGCTCTACGTAGCCTTCCTCGACGAGCCGGTCGAGGTACTGGACGCCGATCTCGGCGTCGACACCCAGGAACCGCTCGAGCAGCGAGGGGTCGATCTGGTCGCCGAAGCCCTCCCCCCGCAACCAGTACATGACCTGGAGGATCTCGCTCCGCCAGTAGAGAGCCTGCAGCGCTTCGGACTTGGGTGGGTGCATGACCTCGGTCATCGGTGCCTCCCCTGGGCGAATGCCGTTCACCCTGTATTCTGTCAGCCGAGGGCGGGTACTGGGCAGAGAAACCGGCCGACCACCACCTGACGCCAGTTTCAGATAGGTGTAGTCTACATCTAGTTCAGCCCGTCCAAGGGGGGTACTTCGCACATGGCAGATGCACGCAGGGGTCGCGCCAGCTCTAAGAGCTCGGGTGGCACCAACACCACGACGCGCGGCAAGGAGCAGTCCGGCGAGCTCGTCAGCGGCCAGGGTGGTCCCACCTTCACCGAGGGTGGGGTCATGCCCGGCGGCTCGCAGATGGAGAACTGGCGGGACAACCCGATGGACCCGATGGCGCCCATCGGCGTCCGCTCCCGTGCGGTCGAGCCCGACACGTCGATCCTTCGCATGGGCCCGCTGGAGAAGATCTACCTGATCTGGATGGTCGGCGGCTCCTGTGACGGCTGCACCGTCGCCGTCTCCGGTGCCACCCACCCCCGGGTGGAGCACCTGCTGGCCGGGATCATCCCGGGCCTACCGCGGGTCGAGTTGATCCACACCGTCGTCTCCGTCGAGGTGGGCCCCGAGTGGACCGACAACCTGTTCATGGCCGAGCGCGGCGAGCTCGACGCTCCCTACGTCATCACGTGGGAGGGCTCGATCATGGACGAGTCCATCGCCGGTGACGGCTACTGGATGGGCCTCGGCGAGGACCCCCAGACCGGCCGCCAGATCACCTCGCTCGAGTGGCTCGACCGTCTGTCCGCCGGCGCCGCCGCCGTCATCGCCATCGGCACGTGCGCCAGCTGGGGCGGCATCCCGGCGGCCAAGGGCAACGTCACCAACTCCATGGGCGTCATGGACTACCTGGGCAAGGACTACCGCTCGGCCTTCGGCGTCCCCGTCGTCAACGTCCCCGGCTGCTCGCCCATCGGCGACAACTACCTGGAGACCGCCGCTGCGGTCTGCCTCTTCCTCAACGGCCTGGCGCCGCTCCCCGAGTTCGACGAGCTCGGCCGCCCGGCGTGGCTGTTCGGCGAGACGGTCCACCGGCACTGCCCCCGGGCCGGCTACTACGAGGAGGGCGTGTTCGCCACCGAGTACGGCGACAAGGAGTGCCTGGTCGAGCTGGGCTGCTGGGGCCCCGTCGTGCAGTGCAACATCGCCGAGCGTGGCATCGTCGACGGCCACGGCGGCTGCATGCAGGTCGGCGGCATCTGCATCGGTTGCACGATGCCCGGCTTCCCCGACAAGTTCAGCCCCATCACCGAGATCGCACCCGGTTCGATGATCTCCTCGACGACCTCCAAGGTCGTGGGCGGGTTCATCCGCAAGATGCGCTACATCTCCCGGATCGACAAGAACATGACGCCCCGCTGGGAGAAGGACGCTCCGTCGGGTTGGGCCCGGGCCAAGATCGGCCCTCGCGGCGCCCAGAAGACGCTGCACAAGTTCTACGCCAAGTACCAGCACAGCCACGAGGGCGGCGGCCAGGGCGGGCGGAAGATGTACGGCGAGGACTCGAACACCTCCGGCGTCGGTCGCTTCGAGGGCGGTCGGGGCCACGGCAAGGAGGCTGCGTTCTAGTCAGGTCTGTGCTCTGAGCCGGGCGTGTGCCCGGCTCAGAGCCCTTTCTGTAGTCAGTTCAGCGGACAACGACCACCCCAAAGGGGGGAGTAGCACGTATGTGTTTCAAGAACCTGCCCATTGAGTTCGACGAGAGCGGCAAGGCCCATCTGCGTGAGGGGGTCAAGGACCCCTACGCGGTGAGCTCGGCCCAGCCCAAGCGCTACGTGCGCCGCCGGGAGGGCCCGGGGGCCCAGCTGGCCGCCCCGCCCCGCCTGCGGGACTGGAACATCGACCCCATGACCCGGGTGGCCGGCGCCCTGGCCGTGCACACCGTGCTCGACTTGGAGAACC
>DASZJY010000405.1:0-6210 GCA_035947635.1 Acidimicrobiales bacterium
CGGATCATCCGCTGGGTGATGTCGAAGTCGGTGATGGCGCCCTTGCGCAGAGGGCGCACCGCCTGGATGTAGCCGGGAGTGCGCCCGATCATGTGCCAGGCCTGATGTCCCATCGCCAGCACGTCCTGGGTCTGGACGTTGAGGGCGATCACCGTCGGCTCGTTGAGGACGATCCCTCGGCTCTTGGCGTAGACCAGCGTGTTGGCCGTGCCCAGGTCGATGGCCAGGTCTCTAGCCAGGGCGACGGCCCCCGCCGTTGTCGCGTGCGCGCGTCGTCCGCTTGGGCGCGGACCCCTCGGTGGGAGCCAGCGCGTCGAGCTCCTTGGTGAACGCCCGCATGCTGTGCTCCATCGACTGCGGGCGCCGTTGGCGCAGCCACAGCACGAGGAACCCGATCAGGCTGATCACGACGGCGATCCCGAGATAGACGAGGTTGCTCATCCCGCCACCCCCGGCACCTCGGCCACCTCGTCGACCGGGTGGGCGCACGCCGACCAGTCCTCGCCCTCGTCCCAGGTCTCGCGCTTCCAGATCGGGACAGTGGCCTTGAGGGTGTCGATGCACCAGCGGGCGGCAGCGAACGCTTCGGGCCGGTGCGGCGCGGAGGCGACGACGACGACGGACGCCTCGGTGACGGCGAGCCGCCCGGTGCGATGGAGCAGCGCCAGCCGGCCGAGGGCGGGCCACCGCCGACGGGCCTCGGCGACGATGGCGGCGAGCCGCGGCCTCGCCTCCTCCTCGTAGGCCTCGTACTCCAGGGCGGTCACGTTGCTCCGACCCTCGGCGTGGTCGCGCACGGTGCCCGTGAAGAGGACCACGGCACCACAGTCGGGGCGCACCGCCCACTCGAGCGCGGTAGCCACGGGAAGGGGCTCGTCGCCCAGCGCGACCCAGTCGTCGGCCGAGGTGTTGCGCAGCACCACCCGCCAATGGTACCGGCGACCATCGTGGCGACCAGCATCTTCGTCGCTGGCGGCGTCGGCGAAATGCGCCGCCCTGAAGGGGAATGGAGGAGGGCCGCCGGTAACCTGGCCTCTCATGGAGTTCGTCGATCCCGAGGACGAACCCTCGCCGTTCCGAGAGCCTCCCGCCCCCGACGACCGGCTGTGGCGCCATCCCTCGGAGCTGCCCCCGGCATCGACCGCAACCGTCAACCGGCGCGCCGGCGGCGGCCCGTCTCCGTGGGTCGTGGGGGCAGTGTCGGCCCTGGGCGCGAGCCTCCTCTCCACCGGGCTGGTGGTGGCCTTCCTCCGCAACGACCCGACCCCGGCCCCGACCGCCATCGAGCGTCAGCTCGTGCGGCCTCGCGCCGCGGCCAGCACCGCCGCCTCGGCCGTCGTCGACATCGCCGAGCGGGTGCGGCCGGCCATCGCCCAGCTCAAGACGCAGATCGGCGCCGGGGCGGGCACGGGGTCGGGAGTGTTCTTCCGCACCGACGGTCACCTGCTGACCAACGCCCACGTGGTCGAGGGCACGAGCGCGATACGGGTCGTGATGGCGGACGGCCGGGAGCTCCCGGCCCGGCTGATCGGCACCGATCCCGACACCGACACCGCGGTGGTCAAGGTCGACGGCGGGCCCTTCCCCGTGGCCACGCTCGGGTCCGCCCTCGACCTGCGGGTGGGCCAGACGGCCATCGCCATCGGGTCGCCTCTCGGGCTGGCCGGAGGGCCTTCGGTCACCGTCGGTGTGGTGAGCGGGCTACACCGGGAGATCCGGCCCCGCGGGAGCAGCCGCACCCTCGTCGATCTCATCCAAACCGACGCCACCATCGTCCCCGGCTCGTCGGGAGGTGCCCTGGTCGACTCCGACGGCGCGGTGATCGGGATCACCACGGCCGCGGAGGCGGGCGTCGACGGGGTCGGGTTCGCCACGCCCATCGAGGTGGCCCGTTCGGTCGCCGACGAGCTCATCCGCACCGGGCGGGTGGTGCACGTGTGGCTGGGCATCGAGGGCAGCGACCTCGACGGCGTGATGGCCGAGAAGCTCAACCTCGACGGAGGGGCCATGGTCGGCCAGGTCAAGGACGGGAGCCCGGCCGAGCGCAGCGGGGTGGCGCCCCGAGACGTCGTCGTCGCGGTGGACGGTCACCAGGTCAAGTCGATGGGCGAGCTCGTCGTCGCCCTGCGCGGCAGGGCGCCGGGACAGACGGTGATCCTCGAGGTCGTGCGCGACCACGAGCACCGCACGATGGCCGTGACGCTCGCCGAGCGGCCGCCGTCGCCCTGACCGTGCGCCCCACCCGGGCCCCGATCTTCCCGGGCGGGCGTACGATGCCGGCATGAGCAGCGACCCTCCGGGGGGGCGCAACCCCTTCGAGGGCTGGCCGATGTTCGGTGACCTGGCCCGTTGGTTCGGAGGATCGGGACCGGTCAACTGGGACGTGGCCCGCCAGACCGCGCAGTGGACCGCCACCGAGGGCACGCCTGAGCCCAACGTCGACCCACTCGAGCGCCTCCGCCTCGAGGAGCTGCTCCGCGTCGCCGACATGCACGTGAGCGAGGCGACCGGCCTGTCCACGTCCGTCGCCGGAGGCATGCTCACGGTCCTGCCCGTCACGCGGGGCGACTGGGCGCTGCACAGCATCGAGGCCTACCGGCCCTTCCTCGAGCGCCTGGCCCGCTCGCTGGCCGACTCCACCACCGACGAGGTGGCCGAGGATCCCACCGCCGAGCTGCTGGGAGACCTGGGCAAGCTCCTGGTACCCGTCCTGCTGGGCGTGCAGTCGGGCTACATGATCGGCAACCTGGCCCGGCGTTCGTTGGGTCAGTACGACCAGCCCCTCCCCCGTCCCCCCGCCGACCAGCTCCTGGTGGCGCCCGCCAACATCGACGCCTTCGGGAAGGAGTGGGACCTTCCTCCCGCCGACGTGCGCATGTGGGTGTGCCTGCGCGAGGTCACCTACCACGCCGTGCTGGGGCGGCCCCACGTCCGCGCCCGTCTCCATGCCCACCTCGACGACTACGTCAGCCGCTTCGAGGTGAACCCCGACGCGGTGGAGCGCAGCGTCGGCGAGCTCGACCCCACCGACCCCGATGCCCTCCGCCGGCTCCTCGGGAACCCCGAGACCCTGCTGGGCGCGGTGCAGACCGACGCCCAACGAGAGGTGCTGGCCCGCTTGGCCGACCTGTTGGCGGTCGCCGTCGGCTACGTCGACCACGTGCTCGAGACGGTCGGGCACCGCCTGGTGGGCTCCCACCAGCGGGTCACCGAGGCCATGAACCGTCGGCGCGTCGAGGCGTCGGAGGGCGAGCGGTTCGCCGGCCGCCTGATCGGGCTGACCCTCGACCGGGCGCAGTACGAGCGCGGTGCGGCATTCGTGGAGGGCGTCGTCGAGCGGGCGGACGAGGAGGGGCTGCGCCGCCTGTGGGACTCCGAGCGCGAGCTCCCGACGCCGGCCGAGGTCGACGCCCCCGGTCTGTGGCTGGCGAGGATCGACCTGCCCGACGACTGACCGAGGAGCGTGCTGATCTACGAGCCCGTTCTGGCTCACTCAGCGGTCGGTTCTCGGCCCCTTTCCTGACCCAATTCCGGAGGAGGGGTGGCGGCCTGGCGGTGGCGGGCAGCGGAGATGCCGGCGGCGTACACGACGAAGGCGGTGGCTGCCACCAGCCCGATGACGAGCATCCCGGCCCGGCTCGGGATGGGAAGCACCACCGGGACGGCGGCCCCGGCGACCCAGACGAGCTGGAAGCGCGTCTCGAAGCGGGCGAACGTCCGGCCCCGGACGGCGTCGGGGGCGTCGCGCTGCACGATGCTGTCGAACGCCAGCTTCCCCGCGCCGGCACCGAGCCCGACCACCCCGGCGAGGGCGGCGATTGCCGGGCGACTGCCGAACCGGGCCGACGCCACGGCCACGAGGGCCACCAGCAGGAGCGACCCGGCGAGGATCCGCTCCTCGGGGAACCGCCGACGGAGGAACGGCGCCACCGCCGCGCCGAGGAAGGACCCAACCATGCTGGCGGCCAGTATCACGCCGAACCACCACGACGGCGCGTTGCCCCGCCGCAGGGCGAAGGCAACGAGGAACACCAGGAAGCCGACCACCCCCCGGAGCACCGCCATGGCCGTCACACCGAGGCGGATGCTCATGGCGTGCAGCTCGGCCTTCTCCTCCGTCGTCGGCAGCGGGGCGTCGTCCTCGGGCGGGCGCACGAGCCGGAAGCCGGCGACGGTGGCGGCGACAAAGGCCACCGAGGCCAGCCGCACCACCCAAGGTGCCCCCAGGAAACCGATCTTGAGCACGGCAATGCCGGGAATGGCGGCGACGAAGCCGGCCGCCACTGCGATCACCGCCAGCCGGGAGTTGGCCTCCACCAGCTCCCGCTCGTCGGCGACGGTGCCCGGCACCAGCGCGCTCTTGGTCACCGAGTAGGCCTTCGACAGCACGAGCACGAGGAAGGCCTCCGGGAAGAGCAGGAGGCTGTCGAGGTGGCGGGCCATGAAGAGGCACAGAACCGCCCGCCCCGCGTTGGTGGCGATGACCATCGTCCGCCGACCGCCCCGGCTGCGGTCGAGGGCGGGCCCCACCAGCGGCGCCACCACCGCGAACGGCGCCATGGTCAGGAGCAGGTAGAGGGCGACCCGCCCCCGCGCCGCGCCCGGTGAGATCGAGAAGAACAGGGAGCCGGCGAGGGCCATGGTGACGAGGGTGTCGCCCGCCGTCGACAGCACATGGGTGAGGGCCAGACGCGAGAACGGGGTGCGCCCCAGACGGGTGCGGGCAGGGCGCGTCAGCGGTCTCCAACCCGGCGGCTCGCCCACGCCCTCATCGTAGGAGGGGGTGACGACGCCCGGTCATACGCCATTGAGGGGGAGACGCTGACGTTCAGCTCGTCGGGGCGGGAGCCGATACGGGGAACGGGAGGGCTGACGATGCGGCGACCGACGGCGACCAAGCCTCTTGCGGTGACGGCGGCGCTGCTGCTGGCGGCGCCCGGGATCGTGGGATCACCTGCGGCCGGGGCCGAGGTCCCGGTGCCGCCCGCCGTCTTCGGCCACTACCAGGCCTTCCACGTCGGGTCCTGGCCCGAGTCGGCGACGGTCGGCGACTTCACCGGCGACGGCCGCAACGACGTGGCGCTCAGCACGTCCAGCTACGGCGAGGATCCCAACAACCAGAAGGTCATCCTCTTCGTGCAGCAGGCGAGCGGGTCGCTCGTCCAACAGGCCACCTACGGCACCTCGGGCGGGTACCCCGACCAGATGGGGCTCGACGCCGGCGACCTGAACGGGGACGGTCGCGCCGACCTGGCCCTGGCGACGTCCCAGGGCGTCGACGTGTTCCTCGGCGGGGCGGGCGGCCTCGGCGCCGGCCATCTGGTCCCGACCGCGGCAGCCAGGCACGTCGAGATCGCCGACCTGGACGGCGACGGGCGGGCGGACCTGGTCGTGGCCGGCGCCAACGAGGCGATGACGCTGCGGGGCCAAGGGGACGGGACCTTCACCGCTCCGGTCGTCGTCGGCTCGCAGTGGCCCGAGATCGAGGTCGCCGACGTCACCGGCGATGGGCGGGTCGACATCGTCGGCGGGGGCAGCAACAGCGTCGCGGTCACGGCCCAGCAGCCCGACGGCACCTTCGGCGCGCCCACCGAGTACGCAGCCTCCCCACCGGCGACCGGCGGCAACGGCATCGCCGTGGGCGACCTCAACGGGGACGGGCGCAACGACGTCGCCCTCTCCATCGGCGGTAGCCGACCCGAGTCCCGGATCAACGTCTTCCGCCAGACCGCCCAGGGGACGCTCGGGGCTCCGGTCGTCTACCCCTCCTGGGACACGCCCGAGCCGGTCGAGGTCGGCGATATCAACCTCGACGGGCGGGCGGACCTGGTCGTCGTGCACGGCGGCGGGCTCACCTGGGGCAACGTCGGACACTACGTGCAGGGAAGCGACGGCACCTTGGGGCAGGAGTGGTTGGAGAGGGTGCCCTACGCCACCCACTACGACGCCAAGGGGCTGGACCTGGGCGACGTCGACGGCGACCGGGTCAGCGACATCGTCTACGCCGACTACAACAACGGCTTGGTCGTCCTCCGCTCGGGCGCCTCAGCCCGGGCGTGGGGCCTGGGCAACTACGGCCAGGTGGGCGACGGCACGAGGGCAGCGCGCACCACGCCGATCGCACCCCCGGGCATCGGTGAGGTGAAGGACGCCTCCGCCGGCGGCTACCACAGCCTCGCCGTCCTGGCCGACGGCACCGTCACCTCGTGG
>DASZJY010000406.1:0-3779 GCA_035947635.1 Acidimicrobiales bacterium
TACGCGGTCTCGCCCCGCAGCTTGCGGATGAGCTCGCAGCCGAGCGTGATGTTGCCCCACTGGTCGGAGGCGCCCATCTGGAGCCGGCAGCCGTGCGCATCGAACAGGTGGAGGAAGTCGTAGGCCTGCAGGAGCATGTAGCTGAACTCGGTGTAGGAGATGCCCTGTTCCCGCTCGGTCAGGCGGGCCCGCACCGACTCCTTGGCGATCATGGCGTTGACGGTGAAGTGCTTGCCCACGTCCCGGAGGAAATCGGTCAGGTGCACGCGGCCGAGCCACTCGGCGTTGTTGACGAGGGCCCCGTCGTCGGGACCGTCGCCGAGCTCGACGAACCTCTCGATCTGGCGACGGATCCCGACCACGTTGACCTCGATCTCCTCCACCGACAGCAGGGGCCGCTCCGCCTCCTTGCCGCTCGGGTCACCGATGAGCGTGGTGCCGCCGCCCACGAGGGCCAGCGGGCGGTGACCCGCGAGCTGCACCCGTCGCAGGCCTACCAGGCCGACCAGGTGGCCGACGTGGAGGCTGTCGGCGGTGGCGTCGAAGCCTGCGTAGGCCACGAACCGCTTCGCCGCCAGGCTGGTCCCGAGCTCGGGATCGGTGACCTGGTGCACCATCCCCCGCCACTCGAGCTCGGCCATGAGGTCGGCGGCAGGGCGACCTTCCACGGGAGCCACGGCGTGCACGCTACCCGGCGACCTTGCCGGCTCTCGGTGGGCGGGACACTCCGCGGGCGCCGGGAACGAAGTAGCGCCAGGGCAGCTCCGCCCCGGCCGAAAGACCGATGCGGGGGCCGACGCCCGGATGGGCCGGCGGCGGCACGCCGTCGTCGACCACCACCACCCCACGGTCGGCGGTGACCAGGTCGGCCCCGTCGAAAGACCGGTCGATCCCGAACGCCCGGCACAGCCGGGCCGGGCCCCGGCACAGGTCACGGTCGCGCCTGGCCCCGGGATAGGCCGCCCGCATCTCCTCGACCCCCCCCTCGACGTCGAGCCCGCGCAGGAGGACGGCCGTGCCGACGCCTTCCTCCCCGCAGACGACGTTGGCGCAGAAGTGCATGCCGTAGGTGAAGTAGACGTACAGGTGCCCGGCGGGGCCGAACATGGTGGCGTTGCGGCGGGTCTGGCCTCGGAAGGCGTGGCTGCCGGGGTCCTCGGCGCCGCAATAGGCTTCCACCTCGACGACGCGCCCCACCCGGGCACCCCGGACCAACACCTTGTTGAGCAGCTGGGGGGCCACCTCGCGGCTGTCGCGGGCGTAGAACCTGCGGGGAAGGGGCCGGCCGGCCACGGTGTCGATCTGGGAGGTCAGGTCGGTGGCAACCGCTTGCGGTCGGCGGCCAGCCGGTCGGCGAAGCGCACCAGCTGCTCGGCCACCGGCCCGGGGCCTGCGCCACCCGGTGTGGTCCGCCGGCTCACCGCGGTGCCCGGCTCGAGCAGGTGCAGGGCGTCGGGCCCGAGGTCGGGATGGGCGGCCACCAGCTCGTCGAGGGGCACGTGGCGCTCGACGGCGTCGCGCACCAGGGCGGCCACCGAGGCGTGGGCGTGGCGGAAGGGCACGCCGCGGGCCACCATCCACTCGGCCAAGTCGATGGCGGAGGAGTCGGCGGTGTCGGCGGCCGCGCCCATCCGCTCGGCGTCGAAGGTCGCCGTCGAGAGGAGGCCGGCCAGGGCCACCAGCGCCCATCCCATCTGGTCGACCGCGTCGAACAGCGGCTCCTTGTCCTCCTGGAGGTCCCGGTTGTAGGCGAGCGGCAGGCCCTTGAGGGTCGCCAGCAGCCCTGCCAGGTGGCCGATGAGGCGGCCGGCCTTGGCCCTCGCCAGCTCGGCCACGTCGGGGTTCTTCTTCTGCGGGAGCATCGAGCTCCCTGTCGACCAGGCGTCGGCCAGGCGCAGGAAGCCGAACTCGGCGCTCGACCACAGCACCACCTCCTCGCCCACCCGGGACAGGTGGACGGCGAGGAGCGACAGGGCGAACAGGGACTCGGCCACGAAGTCGCGGTCGCTGACGGCGTCGAGGGAGTTCTCGAACCTGGCCGCGAACCCGAGCTCGGCGGCGGTGGCGTCGGGGTCGAGGGGCAGGGAGGAGCCGGCCAGGGCACCGGCGCCGAGAGGGCTCACGTCGAGGCGCCGGCGGGCGTCGAGCAGGCGGTCAACGTCCCGCGCGAGGGCCCAGCCGTGGGCCAGCAGGTGGTGGGCTAGCAGCACGGGCTGGGCTCGCTGCAGGTGGGTGTAGCCGGGCAGCCGGGTCCCGAGGTCTTCGGCCTCGCGCGCCCGGTCGAGCAGGACCTCCTGGAGCCCGACGGCGCGACGGGCTACGTCGGCCAGGGCGCGCTTGGTCCACAGGCGCAGGTCGGTTGCCACCTGGTCGTTGCGGCTGCGGCCGCTGTGGAGCTTGGCGCCGGCCTCGCCGGCCAGCTCGGTGACCCGCCGCTCCACCGCGGTGTGGACGTCCTCGTCGCTCGGGGCGAACTGGAACAGCCCCTCGGCGAGCTCCCGCTCGACCCGGTCGAGGGCCACGAGGAGCGTGCCCGCCTCGCCCTCGCTCACCAGTCCGGCCCGCACCAGGCCCCGCACGTGCGCCCTCGACCCGGCCACGTCGTCGGCGGCCAGGCGCACGTCGAACACCAGGCTCGAGGTGAACGCCATCAGGTCGTCGGCCGGGCGGTCGCCCATCCGGCCATGCCAGAGCGTCACCCTCCCACGGGCCCGCCGTCGTCGGGGCCCCGGGCCCCGCCCTGGCGCGTGGACCATGTCTCCACGCCCAAACCCCAGAGGCGGACGAAGCCGGCGGCGTCGCCGTGGTGGAACCGGTCGGCCGCCTCGTAGGTGGCCAGGTCGTAGTCGTAGAGGCCCACCGGGCTGCGGCGTCCGGCGACGAAGCAGCGGCCCGGTTGCTCGCAGCGCAGCCGCACCTCTCCGGTCACATGGCGCTGGCTCTCGTCCACGAAGGCGTCGAGGGCCCGCTTGAGGGGCGAGTACCAAAGGCCGTCGTACACCAGCTCGGCGTAGCGCGGCTCGAGGCGGGCCTTCTCGTGGGCCAGGTCGCGCTCGAGGGTGAGGTCCTCCAGGTCGGCGTGGGCCATGAGCAAAGCGAGGGCGCCCGGGCACTCGTAGACCTCGCGGCTCTTGATCCCCACCCGGCGGTTCTCGACCATGTCGATGCGGCCCCAGCCGAACGAACCGACCACCCGGCTCACCTCGGCCACCAGTTCGTGCAGGGGGAGGGACTGCTCGTCGACAGTGACGGGAAGGCCCGCCTCGAAGCCGATCACCATCTCGACCGGCTCGGTGGCCGTCGGCGTGGTGAGCTCGAACACCTCCTCCGGGGGCTGGGCCCACGGGTCCTCGAGGATCCCGCACTCGATGGTGCGCCCCCAGAGGTTCTGGTCGATCGAGTACGGGCTCGAGCGGGTGACGGTGACGGGGATGCCGAAGCGCTCGGCGTAGTCGATCGACTCCTCACGGGTGAGCCCCCAGACGCGCACTGGCGCCAGCACCTCGAGGTCGGGGGCGAGGGCCCGCGTCGACACCTCGAAGCGGACCTGGTCGTTGCCCTTCCCCGTGCATCCGTGGGCCACCGCGTCGGCCCCGTGCTCGCGTGCCGCTGCCACCAGGTGGCGGGCGATCACCGGTCGGGACAGCGACGACACGAGCGGGTACTTGCCCTCGTACCGGGCGTTGGCCTTCAGGGCGGGCGCCACGAAGTCGCGGGCGAACTCCTCCCGGCAGTCGACGACCACGGCCTCGACGGCACCGGCGTCGAGCGCCCGCCGG
>DASZJY010000407.1:0-4809 GCA_035947635.1 Acidimicrobiales bacterium
GTCTCTACGTCACGGGCGACGCTCCTCCGCTGGTCGCGCCGGCGGCGTCGATCCTGGGGCGGGTGGGCCGCACCCTCACCGACGTCAAGCTCGGAACCCCGACGCTCGAGGACGTTTTCATCCACCTGACCGGCCGGGCCCTGCGGTGACCGATCCCGTCCCCGTCGCCGCCCCCGACCTCGGATCGGAGACCCCGTGGCCGTCGTTCCTCGCCGTGCTGCGGCGCGACGTCTACGTCACATGGGGCGAGCTGCCCATCTTCCTGTCCCAGGTGATCCTGCAGCCGTTCTTCCTCCTGTTCGTCTTCGGCAAGGTGTTGGGGACGCTCGGCTACACGAGCGGCGACTACGACGACCTGCTCTTCCCGGGGCTGCTCGCCCTCACCGCCGTCATCACCGGGATGCAGACGCTGGCCTTCCCACTGGTCGCCGAGTTCGGATGGACGAAGGAGATCGAGGACCGGCTGCTCGCGCCGATGCCGACGGGGCTGGTGGCGGCCGAGAAGGTCGTCTTCGCCGCCGGCCGGGCCCTCGTGGCGACACTGCTCATGATCCCCATCGGCGTCCTGGTCCTCGGCGCCATCCCCTGGGAGTGGCACAACCTGCCCCTCTTCCTCGCCGTCCTCGTCCTCGGGTGCCTGCTGGGGGCGAGCCTCGGCCTGGTGCTCGGCACGCTGGTCCCGCCCAGCCGGATCAACATCCTCTTCTCTCTGGTGTTCACGCCGCTGCTGTTCACCGGGGCCAGCCAGTACCCGTGGCCCTCGCTCGGCCGACTCCGCTGGTTCCAGCTGCTCACCGCCCTCAACCCCATGACCTACGTGAGCGAGGGGCTGCGGGCGGCCCTCGTGCCATCGATTCCCCACATCCGTCCCGGCGTGTCGCTCGTCGTGCTGGTCACCGCCATCGCCGCCCTTCTCGCCGTGGGCGTCAGGGGCTTCTACCGCCGGGCCATCGACTGACGGGAGATCCCCGACGAGCCGGTCGGGAATCGAGCCCCTACGACCAAGGAGCGTGTGCCGTGACCGTCACCGACACGCTGCTCGCCAACAACGAGCGCCACGCCTCCGGCTTCTCCAAGGGCGACCTGCCACTGCCCCAGGGAAGAAGCTGGCCGTCCTGGCGTGCAGGGACGCCCGTCTCGACCCCGCCCGTGCCCTGGGTCTGGAGGAGGGCGACGCCCACGTGATCCGCAACGCCGGGGGCGCGTGACCGAAGACGCCATCCGCAGCCTCACGATCTCCCAGCGCCTCCTCGGGACCACCGAGATCATCCTCAACACCGACTGCGGGTGCTCACGTTCAAGGACGACGACGTGAAGGACCAGATCGCCGCCGACACGGGCATCCGCCCGTCGTTCGCGCTGGAGGCGTTCGGCGACCTCGACGAGGATGTGCGCCAGAGCATCGCCCGCATCAAGGCCGGTCCTTCATCCCCGAGAAGTCGTCGACCCGGGCTTCGTCGACGAGGTGGAGAGCGGCAAGCTCCGAGAGGTGACGAGCGGGTAGAGCCCCCTCGGGTAGAGCCCCCTCAGTCCAGCTCGGGGCGGGCCCGTCGGCGCTTGATCTCGCTACGCCGGCGCTTGGCCTGCAGGCGGGCCTCGCGCTGGCCGCGAGAGGGGGTGGTGGGCCGGCGCGTACGTGGCTCACGCAAGCCCTCGGCCAGCCGGGCCCGGAGCCGCTCGACCGCGAGCTGGCGGTTTCGCAGCTGCGACCGCTCGTCCGCCGCCACGACGCGCACGACCGGTCCCAGCCGCTCGAGCAGCCGGGCCCGCTGCCGTGGCCCCAGCGAGGGCGACGAGGCAACGTCGAACCGCAGCTCGACGCGGGTGTTGGCGGTGTTGGCGTGCTGGCCCCCCGGTCCTCCCGAGCCGGTGAACGACCACTGCAGCTCGTCGAGGGGGATGCGGCAGGTGCGGGTGACGCGGAGCTCCTCGCCCACCTGGCGGACGGTAGCCCGGTGGGGCGGCTGCTAGGATCGGTGCCCGAAGCCTCGACGAGGTGTCGAGGCGCGGTCCCAATCAGCTCCAGCGAGACGAACGCTGTCCATGCCCGAGAAATCCGCGACGATCACCGACTATCGGCTCCACGACTCCGACACCGGGTCGCCCGAAGTGCAGGTGGCGCTCCTCACCGAGCGCATCAACCACCTCACCGAGCACCTGAAGGTCCACAAGAAGGACCATCACGGCCGTCGTGGGCTGCTCATGCTCGTCGGTCGCCGACGGCGCCTCCTCGACTACGTCAAGGAGAACGACGTCGAGCGGTATCGGCAGTTGATCGCCCGTCTCGGCCTGCGCCGGTAGGGACCTCAGAGCGGCCTTCGGGCCGCTCTGCTCGTAACTGCACACGTGCGGCGTCAGGCCAGCTGCCAGTCGCCGGGTCCTCGGGGAAGCTCGGGTGCCCGACAACTGGGAACTGGCTCCCGTCGCCGATCTAGAGCCCGGTCCGAGAGGACCAGGTGACGAAGGAGCACACACCTATGGCGGAACCGGTTTCCGTTTCCTGTCCCGTGTCCGGGACCGACAAGAGCCTCTCCCTCTCCACCGGCAAGCTGGCCAAGCTGGCCAACGGCGCTGTCGTGGCCCAGCTGGGCGACACCGTCGTCCTGGTGACGGCCACCGCTTCCAAGTCCGTGCGGGAGGGGGTGGACTTCTTCCCCCTCACCGTCGACATCGAGGAGCGGATGTACGCCGCCGGCAAGATCCCCGGCTCGTTCTTCCGGCGTGAGGGCCGGGCCACCGACCAGGCCATCCTCACCTGCAGGCTCATCGATCGCCCGCTGCGCCCGTCGTTCCCCGACGGGTTCCGCAACGAGGTGCACATCGTCGGGACGATCCTCGGCGCCGACCAGTCCAACCCCCATGACGTGCTGGCGATCAACGGCGCCTCGGCCGCCCTCATGCTCTCGGGGATCCCCTTCCAGGGACCCATCGGAGCGGTGCGCGTCGCCTACTCCACCAGCGGCGAGTGGGTCCCCCACCCCACCTACCAGGAGGGCGACGAGTCGACCTTCGAGCTGGTCGTGGCGGGCCGGGCCCTTCCCGACGGCGACGTGGCGGTGATGATGGTCGAAGCCGGCGGCACCGAGGAAGCCTGGCGCCTCTACGAGCAGGGCGCGCCCAAGGTCAGCGAAGAGGTCATCGCCGAGGGCCTCGAGGCGTCGAAGCGCTGGATCCTCGAGTCCATCCGCCTCCAGCAGGAGCTGGTCGAGAAGGCGGGCACCGCCCCGCCGCTGGTCTGCGTCACCCAGGTCGACTACGGCGACGACGTGTGGGAGCGGATCGTGGCCGTCGGCACCGACCGCATCTCCGAGGCCAGCCAGATCATCTCCAAGGTGGAGCGGAACGAGGCCATCGACGCCGCCACCAGCGCCATCACCGAGGAGCTGGCGGCAGAGTTCGAGGGTCGCGAGAAGGAGATCAAGGCCGCCATCCGGGCCCTGCAGAAGAAAATCGTGAGGCGGCGCATCGTCGAGGAGGGCAAGCGCATCGACGGGCGGGGCCCCAACGACATCCGGCCCCTCAGCGCCGAGGTCGGTCTCTTCCCGACCGCCCACGGCTCGGGTCTCTTCGAGCGGGGCGAGACCCAGGTGCTCACCATGACCACCCTCGGCATGCCTCGCATGGAGCAGATGCTCGACACCATCGGCATCGACGAGTCCAAGCGCTACATGCACCACTACAACATGCCGCCCTTCTCCACCGGCGAGACCGGCTTCATGCGCGGCCCCAAGCGCCGGGAGATCGGCCACGGGCTCCTGGCCGAGCGGGCGTTGCTCCCGGTCGTGCCTACCGTCGAGGAGTTTCCCTACACCCTCCGCGTGGTGTCCGAGGCGTTCGCGTCCAACGGTTCCACCTCCATGGCGTCGGTCTGCGGCTCGAGCCTCTCGCTCATGGACGCCGGCGTGCCCATCAAGGCGGCGGTGGCGGGCATCGCCATGGGCCTCGTCTACGCCGAGGGCCGCTACACGACTCTCACCGACATCCTCGGGGCGGAAGACGCCTTCGGTGACATGGACTTCAAGGTGGCGGGCACGGCCGACTTCGTCACCGCGCTGCAGCTCGACACCAAGATCGACGGGCTGCCGGCGGACGTGCTGGCCGCCGCCCTCCAGCAGGCCCGCGAAGCCCGGTTGAAGGTGCTCGAGGTGATGAACGCCGCCATCACCGAGCCCCGCCAGGACGTGCGGTCGTCGGCGCCGAAGATCGTCAGCTTCGAGATCCCCCTCGACCGCATCGGCGAGGTCATCGGCCCCAAGGGCAAGGTGATCAACACCCTCCAGCAGGAGACGGGGGCCGACATCAACGTCGACGACGACGGCACCGTCGGCACCGTCACCATCGGTGCCAAGGAGGGCTCGGCTGTCGAGGAGGCCCGGCGCCGCATCGACCTCATCATCAACCCGCCCAAGGCAGAGATCGGCGACGTCTACACCGGCAAGGTGGTGAACATCACGAAGTTCGGCGCCTTCGTCAACATCCTCCCCGGGCGTGACGGCCTGCTCCACATCTCCAAGCTGGGCAAGGGCAAGCGCGTGGAGAGGGTGGAGGACGTCCTGACACTGGGCGACGACGTGGTCGTCCGGGTCGACGACGTCGACCCCCAGGGCAAGGTGGCCCTCTCACCCGTCACCGACCTGGTCGGCGACGGCGGTGGCGGCGGCGGTGAGAGCGCCGACCGCGGCGACCGCGGCGACCGCGGCTCCCGTTCGGGGCCGAGCACCGAGAACGGCGGCAGCTCGGTTCAGCCCGAGGGTGGCGGGGCCGATCGTGAGTACGTGTCGTTCGAGGACACCTTCGAGGACGAGGCCC
>DASZJY010000408.1:0-10756 GCA_035947635.1 Acidimicrobiales bacterium
GATGCCCGGCTGCCCCGCCGGGCCGCGACGGTCCGGCCCCGACGTCGGCGCCCGCCAGGTCGGGCGAGCCGGCGGGCCCGACCCGTAGCCTCAGAGGAGGCCGACCTCCCGCAGGAGGGCGAGCGTCTCGTCGAGGCTGGCCAGGTCGGCCAGGTCGATGGCGGGGGTCTGGATCGTCGAGAGATCGGGGGCGTCGGTGGGCGGCGCGACGCCGGGGACCAGCGGGTACTCGGACGTCTGCTCGGCGAAGAACCGCTGGGCGGGCGGGGCGAGCAAGTAGTTCACGAGACGGGCGGCGGCCGTCGCGTTGTCCGCCGACTTGAGGATGCCCACGCCGGCCACGTTCACGAGGGCGCCCGGGTCACCGCCGGTCGGGAAGTGGTTGCGGACCACCACCTTGTCGCGGCCGAGCTCCTTCACCAGCTCGTGCAGGTAGTAGTGGTTGACGAGGCCGAGGGCGATCTGCCCGTCGTTGATCGCCCGCACGATCGGCGCGTTGCCCTCGAAGGCCTTCGGGTCGTTGGCATCCAGCCCCACCAGCCACTGGCGGGTCCGCTCCTCGCCCACCTGCACCCGCATGGCGGTGACGAAGGACTGGAACGAGGCGTTGGTGGGCGCGACCCCGATGCGGCCCTTCCACTTGGGATCGGTGAGGGCGAAGACGCTGTCGGGCACCTCGCCCTCGGGGACCTGGCGAGGGTCGAAGGCGATCACCCGGGCCCGGCCCGACACGCCCACCCAGGTGTTGTCTCTGGCCCGGAAGCGGGCGTCGACGAGGGCGAGGGCCTCGGCTGGGGCCACCTGGAGGAGGGCGCGCTTGGCGAGGGCCCCCAAGGCACCGGCGTCCTGGGACAGGAAGACGTCGGCGGGCGACCGGTCGCCCTCCTCGGCGAGCTGAGCGGCCAGCTCGGAGCTGCCGGCGTAGCGCACCTCGAGATCGATGCCGGTGTCTTTGCGGAACTGCTCCAGCACCGGCCCGACGAGGTTCTCGGCCCTTCCCGAGTAGAGGGTGAGGCTGTTGCCACCGCCACTCCCCTCGCCCGACCCGGAGCCGCAGGCCGCGGTGAGCGTCGCCAAGAGCCCAACCAGGGCGAGCCAGCGGAGTCGAGGGCGTGACACTGCCTTCCCTTTCGCGTTCGTGGGCCAGATTGTTAGGGCTACCGAAGGAAGCTTCTTCGGTTCACCTTACACCTGAGCGGTTCCGACCACCGGGAACCGCCCGACCCGGCGGTAGGGTGATCGTGGACCGCAAAGGGGGATCCGATGAAGCTCGGGGTCGTGGGCAAGGGCGGCGTGGGCAAGACCACGCTGTCGTCGCTCATCTGCATGGAGTACGCCGAACGGGGCCAGCGGGTCGTCGCCATCGACACCGACTCCAACCCCAACCTGGCCATGAGCCTCGGCCTCGACGAGGACACCGCGAACCACGCGCCGCTCGTCCCTCGATCGCTCGTCGTGGGGCCCGGGAGCGGGAACCTCACGCCCGCCGCTCTCCTCGAGGAGTACGGCCTGCACACGCCGGCCGGCGTCACGCTGCTGCACGCCATGCGGGTGGAGCAGGCGGGGGCGGGCTGCACGTGCGTGTCGCACGCCACCGTGCGCAGCCTGCTCGGCATGGCCATGGAGGAGCACGCCGACGTCACCCTCGTCGACATGGAGGCCGGGCTCGAGCACCTGAGCCGCGCGGGGGGCACGCTCGCCTACGCCGACGTGCTGCTGATGGTGATGGAGCCCACCCGCAAGTCCATCCTCACCGCCGCCCGCACCGTGCCCCTGGCCGAGGAGCTGGGCATCCCCCGCGTCTACGGCGTGGGCAACAAGGCCAAGCTGCCGGCCGACGCCGAGTTCTTCACCGCTGTCGCCGCCGAATACGGCGTTCCTCTCGCTGGGATCGTCCCCTTCGACGCCGCCGTGCCTCAGGCCGACCGCTCGGGCGCGCCGCTGGCGGCCAGCCAGGGCGCCGAGGTGCGCTCGGCGGTGGCCCGCATCATCGACGTGGTCGAGTCGGAGGACGAGCAGCGGGCCGCTCTCGCCCGCCAGCGGGAGAAGCTTCAGCACCGCATCGCCCTTTTGCAGGGCTAGGCGGGGGATCAGGCTCGCAAGCCGGAAGAGGACTGAGCGGCCTCGGACGGGCCCGGACCGAGAAGCACGCCTCTCGACGGCCCGGGCTCGTTCCGCCGTTTCCGGAGATCGAGCGGCTGCGTTGTCAGGATCGTCGCCCGAGATGTCCCGAGCGGCGAGCCGTCAGCACACCGGAAACGCCCCAGCCGAACGTTCCTCGTGCCGACGATCGCCGGAGCGGTCCAGCCCGGTGCTCAACCTGCGCTGATTTTATCGCCGCGCCTTCGCCGGCCAACGAGGACGCCGGTGATTTCGGTCACACGGCGGTTGAAGTGGCAAAGGGGCCAGCGGCCCGGTCGAACGCCTAGAAGAAGCGGCGGCGGCGGGGGACCGGCTCGTCGTAGACGACCTCGTCGTCGTAGATCGGGCGTCGCGGGCGTCGGTAGTAGCCCCGGCCCAGACCGCCCACAGCCGCGGCAACGAGAAAGACGATCAGAAGCAGCAGTAGGAGTTCCATGCCTGGACGATCCCCAACGCTGCGTCACCTCAAACTCACGGAGCGTGACGAGGGCGGGGCCTCGCGACCCGGGAGTGTCGCGAGGCCCCTGCCCAGCCCCCCTCTCCGCACGGAGGACAAGCGACACAGGAGGGCTGCCTCGTCCCATCGGCGGAAGGCCAGGAAACCTGAAGCTCCTCGGATGGCTGCTGCTCTCTCGCGCTGCCAGCCACTGAGCGCTGCGAGTCGCAATGCAGCGCTTTGCGCCGCGGGCCTGACCGAAGTGGATCAGGAGCCACCTAGGCGGCGACGATGCGCTCGCCGATGGCCACGAACAGATCACGGATCGACCCGCCCATCCAAGTGAGAGCGGCCAGGCTGACGACCGCCAGCAACGAGATCAGCAGCGCGTACTCGACGACTCCCGCTCCCCGTTCGTCGCCGGCCCAGGTCCGCCAGCGGAGACGGACGGCGCCACCGGCGCCGGGGTTGCAGCTCGACATCCATCCACCTCGTCCAGGTTGAGCCAACGCCCGGCAGGTCCTGGATCGGCCGACGGCGCGAAAAGCTTGAAGGCGCCCGTTTCCGGTCGCAGGCCCGGGCCGGAGTAGATCAGTCATCTACTCTCCGGAGGGGCGAGGCAGGCGATGAGCGACGATCACAGCAGCCCGGCCGGAGTGGCCAGCCGGCGCGACGAGATGGCGGCGAAACTGGGGGCGCTGCGCTCGTGGCTCGACCGCCAATCGCTCGAGGCCGTGCTGATCGGGTCTCAGGCCGGCTTCGCCTGGGTCACCGCCGGTGGCGAGAGCCACGTGTCGCTGGGCCAGGATGCGGGGGCGGCGTCGGTGCTGGTGACCATGCACGACGCCTTCGTCCTGACCGCCAACATCGAGCTGGCCCGCTTCCTCGACGAGCAGGTGGCGGGGCTGGGCCTGACCCCCGAAGAGTGGCCGTGGCACGAGCCCGACGGTGCCCGGGCACTCGTCGAACGGCTGTGCCGCGCCGACCGGGCCGTGTCCGACCTCGGACTCCACGGGCTCGCCCCCGCCCCGCCCGGGCTCGCCCAGCTGCGGCACACGCTCCTGCCCAGCGAGGTGGGGCGGTACCGCCACCTCGGCGCCGACGCGGCCGAGGCGGTGGAGACCACCTGCCGGGCGGCCCGCCCGGGGGACAGCGAGCTCGACGTCGCCGCCCGGCTCGCCTCGGAATGCCGGCGGCGCGACATCCTGCCCCTCGTCAACCTGGTAGGCGCCGACGGGCGGATCGACCGCTACCGCCATCCCCTCCCGACCACCCACCGGCTGGAGCGGGTGGTGTTGGTCGCCCTCACCGGGCGGCGCCACGGCCTGCACGCTTCGCTCACGCGGATGGTGGTGTTCGGCCCGCCCGACGAGGAGCGGGCGGCGCGCCACCGGGCGGTCGCCCGGGTCGACGCCCGCATGCTGCTCGAGAGCCGGCCTGGCGCGCCGCTGGCGGCCGTGCTCGCCGCTGGGCTCGAGCAGTACGAGACCGAGGGGTTCGCCGGCCAGTGGCGCCTCCACCACCAAGGCGGCCTCACCGGCTACGCCGGGCGCGAGGTCTTCGCCACCCCCTCGGCCGAACACATCCTGCAGGCAGCCCAGGCGGTGGCTTGGAACCCCTCGATCACCGGCACGAAGTCGGAGGACACCGCCTTCGTCACCGACGGCGGGCCCCAGCTGCTCACCCGTTCGGCCGGGTGGCCCCTCGGTCGGGTGGAGGTGGCGCAGGGCGCGGTCGACCGGCCCCTCATCCTCTCGGCCGAGTGATCCGGCCGAGCGGTACGCGGCCGCTCTGAGCTAAGAGCTGCTGCGGCGGGCGGAGGCCGTGGTCGAGCGGCGAGAGCGGGCGCCGCCGGTGGTGCGTGACCCCCCCGACGTGGCGCCGGTGCCGCGGGCACGCGACGAGCCGGCCTTGCCCCGGCGCGACCGGGTGGCCCGGGTGGATTCCTCCGGCTCCTCGGCGGGCGGTGCGGCGTCACTGGGGGCGTCGGCAGCCGACACCACCTCGTCCTCGACGGCGCTCTCGGCGACCGGCGCCGGCTCGTCTGCCACCGGGGTGGGCTCCTCTGCCACCGGGGTGGGCTCGGCGGCAGCCCGCTGCTCGTTCCCGTGGAGGCCGCCCAGGAGGGTCCACGACGCCGGGGGCGGGTTCTTGCCCGAGCGGACCATCGTCTCCAACTGCTCCGTCACCTCCCGCTTGATGTCCTGGACGGAGACCTTCTTCGAAAACAGCGATCTCATGAGCGAGCCTTCCTGAGACGTAGGCGGACGGGAGCGGCGAGCGTGGGTCGTGCCGGCGGCACCGACTGGAGAGGTGAGCGCGGACCACAGAGGTTTCCCGCGAGGGCCAGTACCGGTACCGGTTCCATTTTCGCGTAGGGCTGGTTCGCCCGCCACCAATGTCTCTTCGGCCCCGCTAGGGGCTCGCTGAAGGATTTTCCTGCTGCGGGGGCGCGGACGGCGGCGCCGGCTCGTTCTCGCCGGGCGGTTGGAGCGGGGTGAACGGTGCCCTCTCGGCCGGAGCGTCCTTCCACTGGTAGGGAACGAGGTCGGGGCCGACCCGGCGGACGGGCCCGTCGCCACCGGCCTGGTGGTGGAAGAGGTGGGCGCCGTACCAGATCACGATGTCCTGGCGCTCAACCGACTCGGCCGTCACGAAGCGGTCGAGCTGGGCCCGAGAGAGCAGGGGATCGGTGGTGAACCCCTGGTCGTCGTCCGACTCGTCGGTGTGGTGGCGGAGGACCCAGACGTCGCCGGCGCCGTAGTCGTCGGCGACCCCGTCGCCTTCCCCGGGGACGATGGCATAGCCCTGCGACGCCCGGACGTTGCGGACGCGCCAGAAGCGGCCATGGGCCGGGTCGCGGTTGCGACGGACCTCGTAGTGGACGGTGTGCCAGTTGGCGGTGCCCAGCACGGGTGGGTCGTTGAACTCCTGGACGACGTTGCCCTCGGCGCCCAGCACGTCGAAGTCGAACCGCCAGTATGCGTGGTGGTCGTGGGGCAGGCAGGTGCAGGGATTGCGGACAGCGGTGGCGCCGAAGCGTGGACGGATCGTGCCTTCGGCGTGCAGCCGCCATTCCGACACGTAGCGGTGCCAACCGGCGCCGAGCTGGCTCGCGATCACCAGCTCGTCACCATCGAGCCACAGGGCTACGCCCCGGAAGTCGCCGTCGTCGGCGCCGCTGTCCAGGACGGTCTCCGCCGGCGACGGGCACAGCCGGAAGCCGGGCACCGGGTCGTCTCCGGCGGCGCGGAAGCAGCTCTCCTGGTGCTGCCACGCCCGGAAGCTGGGGCCACAGCGCGCCTCCGCCCCCTCCGGGCCGTACCGCAGGTTCACGATCGGAAGATGGGCACGGTAGAGCACCCGCTGCGACTTGTAGTCGACGTTGCGCAGCTCCACGCCCGAGCCGTTGATCCCCGACGACGCCTGGGGCCGGACGACGACGAGGTCCCACAGCAACTCGTCTCCCCGCCGCACGCAAACGCGGGCCTGGCTCGTCCCGGTGGCGGGGGGGCACGTCTGCCCGGGTGGCATGCCACAGTCGGCCGACGCCCCCGCGGGTACACCGGCCACGTCGGTGAGCACCTCGCCGTCGTAGGTCCGGACGCCGACGACGCGGTGGTGCGGCTCCGGCCCTCCGGTGCGGATGCCAACGGTGATCACCCGCTCCACCTTGCCGTCGGGCAGCTCCAGGTTGGCGAGGGGCGGGACAGGCTGGTAGGTCGTGACGTCGTCGCCCTCGAGGAGGGCACGGTGGCGGTCGTCGTCCTCGATGACCGCCACGGCCCAGGCGAACTCGTCGTCGGTCGGCGGCCACTGCTGGGCCGACGGCACCAACGCCAGGTCGGACGGGTCGTCGAGCGGGCCGTTCACCCTCACCGACCGGCCCGTGACCGTGTCGTGGACGGTGGTGAGGAACCAGGCGTCGTCGCTGTCCTTGTCGTCGACGTCGAAGCCCACCATCCAGAGGTCGGAGGCGGGGAAGTGCTGGCGGAGCGAGGGGTGGGCCAGGATCGCCCTCGAGGCTTGGGCCATGGCCTGCTCCCGGCTCTCCTCGGAGGTGACCTCGACGGCCAGTGGAACCTGTGGTTCGGTCGGGCCTCCCTCTCCCTGCGCGGTGTCTGACATCGGCCGCCTTTCTAGCCGTCTGCGCCGAGCCCCGACGGCTGCCAGCGCACGACCGCCGCCGGCAGGGTGGCGATCGGAGGCCGCAGGGCGCCCTCGGTCGTCACGAGCCACTCGCGGAGGAGGCCGGCCAGCTCGCGCCTGACGTCGGGGGTGTCCGGCAGCACGAGGAGGTCGCGGTAGTCCCGGACGGCCTCGGCCAGGGTGGCGAAGCGAGTCCGGCTTCGGACCTCGACTACCTCGACCTCGGGCTCCATCCCGATCTCCCGGAGCACGGCGACCGCGTCGAGCCAGGTCGGCCCCGGGCGGCGGGGCGTGCCGTGGAAGTGGCGCCAGATCGGGTCGACGACAGCGTCGGCCGTGAAGGCGCCCAGGTACAGGAAGGCGTGGCGCCGGGCGGCCGCGTCGAGCGCCCGAAGGAAGCGGGGAGCGTCCTCGACGATGGGAAGGACGTAGGACGAGAAGGCGACGTCGACGGGGTCTACCTCCGCGCTCGCTTCGGGCCAGCGGCCCTCGACGGTGCGCACGTTGGCGAGACCCCGCTTGCGGGCCTCACGCCGGAGGATGGCGAGCATGGCCCGGCTCGGGTCGAGGGCCACCACCTCGGCCACCCGGGGAGCGATGGCGAGGGCGAAGCGACCGGGGCCCGAACCGACGTCGAGGACGGTCGTGCCGGCGCGGCAGACCCTTCGCAGCCGGGTGGTGAGAGGGTCGCCCTGGGCCGTCCCCTCCAGGCGGGCGGCGAACCGCTTGGCCCGCCGTTCCCAGTAACGGGTGTCGTCGCGGTCCGGCGCGCCCGACAGCTGCTCGATCTCCTTCCGCCGCGCCCGCACGAGCGAGCGCCACCTTGTCGCCGCCGGACCCATCGCCATCGAGGCCAGAGCCTCCCGCGAAACCACCCCCCTCTACGGGGCAATTGCGCGAGGACAGGCGCGCGTGGGTAGCGTCCGCACCGTGCCCGAGCAAGCACCACGCCTGACCCGAGCCGTCCACGGGGTGACCTCGGTCGCCATGGGAGACGGCACCTCGTACGCCGGCGGCACGCTGACCGTATCGGCCGCGGAGGCGGAGAGCGTCCTCGCCGACCCGGCGCTGGCGTCCGTACGGGTGACGTGGACGTCGCCCGGTGACTCGGCCCGCATAGTGAAGGTCCTCGACGCGGTCGAGCCCCGCACCAAGGGTCCCGGCGGCGGCGGGATCTTCCCCGGCTTCCTCGGGCCGGCGCGGGCCCAGGGCCGGGGCACAACCCACGTGCTGCGAGGCGCGACGGTCGTGGCCGCCGGCTACCTGCCGCGTGCCCAGGAGGCGGTGGTCGAGATGTCGGGGCCGGTGGCCGAGATGTCGCCCCTCGGCTCCCGCCACAACCTCGTCGTCGAGTTCACCCCCGCCGAGGGCGCCCCGTGGGAGGACGTCGACCGGGCCCTGCGGCGCGGCGTCATCGCCCTCGCCGCCCGCCTGGCCGAGGCCGCCCTCGACGCCGAGCCCGACGAGGTCGAGGAGCTGCCGGCCGTCGGCGGCGGTGACGGTGAGGTCGACGGGTTGCCCCGTGTCGGCGCCGTCACCAACCTGCAGACCCAGGGCAACTTCAAGGATGTCTTCGTCTACGGGCGCAGCTTCGGCACGGCCCTTCCAACGCTGCTCGATCCCGGCGACGTGGACGACGGGGCGGTGGTCAGCGGCCAGTTCGGGCACCCGTCGCTCAAGAACCCCACCCTCGTCCACCAGAACCACCCGGTCGTCGCCGCCCTGCGGGCACGCCACGGCACCGACCTGTCCTTCGCCGGGCTGGTGATCGCCCCCGAGCCCGTCGACGCCGTGCAGAAGGACCTGGTGGCCGCCCACGCCGCCCGGGTGTGCGCGGCGGCGGGCTTCGATGCCGCCGTCGTCACCAAGGAGGGTGGCGGCAACGCCGACGCCGACGTGTCACTCAAGATGGACGCCCTGGAGGACGCCGGCATCGCCGCTGTCGGCATCTTCGCCGAGATGGCCGGGCCCGACGGCACCGGCCCGCCGGTGGTCGTGCCGCCTGAGCGAGCCACCGCGATGGTCAGCGCGGGGAACTACGACGAGCGCCTCACCCTTCCCGAGGTGGAGCGCGCCCTGGGCGGCGAGCAGGTCGCCCTCCTCGAGCTCCCGGCCACCGCCGCCATGGAGCTGCCCACCGCCGTGATCTACTGCGCCAACAGCCCGCTGGGGTGGGGACGCCTCACGTGCGCCGAGGCACCGACGCCATGAGTCGGGTGGTTCATTACATCAACCAGTTCTTCGCCGGGATCGGAGGGGAGGACAAGGCGGGCACGCCGCCCGAGTCGCGCCCCGGTCCCGTCGGCCCGGGCAGGCGCCTGCAAGAGCTTCTCGCCCCCGACCACGAGATCGTGGCCACCGTCCTGTGCGGCGACGACCACGCCGCCAGCGGCCCCGAGGCCATCGAGGAGATCATGCGCCTGGTCTCCGAGCACGACCCCGACCTGCTGGTGGCCGGCCCGGCGTTCACCAGCGGCCGCTACGGCCTGGCCTGCGCCCGGGTGGCGGCCGCCGCCACCGCCGCCGGCATCCCTGTGGTGGCGGCCATGCACGAGGAGAACCCCGGGCTGGAGGAGGCCGGAGGCGCCCCCGTCGTGGCCAGCGGGGAGGCGGCCCGCCGCATGGCCCAGTCCCTCGACACCCTTGCCGCCGCCGTTCGGGCGCTGCTCGCCGGCGAGGAGCTCACCGCCGCCCACGGCCGCATCGGCGCCATCCCCCGGCGGGTGCGGGTGGCCGACGACGATGCCGCCACGCGCGCCGTCGCCCTGGCGATGGCCCGCCTGGGGGGCGACCGGGAGGCCACCGAGGTGCCCCTCCCCCGCTTCGACAAGGTCGCTCCCGCCGCCCCCGTCGATCCGTCGGAGGTCACCGTCGCCATCCTCACCGAGGGCGCCCTCGTCCCCGACGACAACCCTGGGCACCTGGAGTCGGCCCGGGCGACTCGCTGGCTCCGCTACCCCCTCGAAGGGCTGGAGTCGCTGCCGGCGGGCGAGTGGCGCTCGGTCCACGGCGGGTTCTCGACCCAGTGGGCCAACGAGGACCCCCACCGCATCCTCCCCCTCGACGCCGCCCGGGAGCTGGAGGAGCACGGGGCGATCGGCCGCCTCCACGCCGCCTACCTGGTGACCGCCGGCAACGGGACCTCGGTGGGCAACGCCCGCCGGTTCGGCATCGAGTGGGCCGCCGACCTCCGGCACTCGGAGGTGCGGGCCGCCATCCTGACCTCCACCTGAGGAACGGGCACGCGTTGCGGGGCAACGCTCGCCAAAGAGCTCGAACGGGCAGGCATCCCCACCGCCCTCCTGTGCAACCTGGTCTCGATCGCCATGCGGGTCGGGGCGCCGCGGATCGTGCCCACCAAGGGCATCCCCTACCCCGCGGGCGACCCTTCGCTCAGCCCGTCGGAGGAGCGGGCGTGGCGCCGGCGCCTGGTGGAGAAGGGCCTGGAGGCGGTCAGCACGCCCGTCACCGGGCCGACCGTCTTCGAGGTGGCCTGAGCCGTTCGCTCTGGCTACGGAAAGGTGTCCATTCCGGCCACCTTTCCTGACCCAATTCGTGAGAAGGGCTGGGTGCCCCCTAACCTGCCGGCGTGACCAATCCCGTCGTCAGCGCCTCCAGCCAGGTCCTGGCCCACGCCCCGGGGATGGCCCGCCACGGGTCGAAGCCCCGCCGCGAGCTTCCCAAGGACGCGGGAGTGGAACGGGATTTCCTGGCGTCCCTCCGCAGCTTCGACCAAGCGGTGGCCTACGCCCCCCACCAGGCATGGCTCGGCACCGTGCACCCCAGGGACCTGCCCGAGCGGCCCTGGATCGGCGCGTCGGGCGACGGTGAGCGGTCGGCCTCCCGGTTCGGTCCGGCCGGCGAGCTGATCCCCGAGGAGGAGCTGCTCGGTCTTCTCGCCGCCCTCGACCAGTTCGAGCTGATCGCCCTCGACGCCGAGTTCGTCGAGCGGGCCGCCGCCGCCCTCGCCGCCCACCCCCTGGCCAAGCGCCTCGACCTCGACCGCCTGGACAAGGCCCGGGGCGACGC
>DASZJY010000409.1:0-7087 GCA_035947635.1 Acidimicrobiales bacterium
CGAGCGTGAGCATCCGCATGGCCCGGCAGTAGCTGTCGATCTCGTCGAGTGCCCTCGCGTACTCCTCGGCGGCGTCGGCCGCCCTGGCGGGCAGATCGAGGGCCAGGTGGGTCATGGGCAACCCGCGGCGGGCGGCCTCGAGCGCCTGGTTCAGGCTGTGCATCACTCGTTCAGGGTCCGACTGGCTCATGGTGAGCGCCCGCAGGGTGTGGCGTACCAGGGCGGTCACGGCCGCGGCCTCGGGACCGGTTCCCGACACGTCACCGATGGCGATGGCCCAGCGGCCGTTCCGAACCGGCCAGAGGTCGTAGAAGTCGCCTCCTACGTCCATCCCGTCGCCGAAGGGGTGGTAGAGGGCGGCGACGTCGACGCCCGGCACCGACGGGACCTGCGGAGGGAGCAGGCTCCGCTGCAACCGGCGGCTGACGTCGAGGCGCTCGCGCTGCAGCTGGGCCCGATTGAGCGCCTGGGCCGTCTGGGCGGCCAGCGCCAGCACGAACCGGCGTTCGTCCTCGTCGAAGAGACGAGGCTCGGCGAAGCTGAACCTCAGCGCTCCGAGCCGTCGACCCTCGACCTCCAGGGGCACGGCGCAGAGGGCGATGGTGCCGGCCTCCATCCCCGCCAGCTCGGGGAACCGGGAGTCGCGCTCCCTCTGTGACTCGAGCCAGACCGCCTCCCCCGTGCGCAGCGCCACGGCGGCCGGCAGCTCTGTGTCCAGCGACTCCTCCCGGAGCCGGGCGACGACGGCCTCGTCGTACCCGACGGCCCCCTGTACGGCCAGGCGATCGGTTCCGGTCACGAGGAGGATCCCACCGCCCACCGCTCGCAGGGCGGCCACACCTTCGTTGAGCACGGCGTCGGCGACCGCCTCGGGCGTGGCCGCCGGGGCGAGGGCGGCGGCCACCGAGTAGAGGCGCGCCGCCCGCGCCGAGGCCCGCTGTGCCTCCGCCAGGCGGTCGAGCTCGGAGAGCAGCCGGCGTTCGAACGGCTCCGCTGGCGGCGCCGCCTTCCCCGCCGCTGCCGCCCGCAGTTGGGACACGAGCTGCCCGACGTACCAACTGCGGAACACCCGATGCTGGGGTGGGGTCTCGAGCGTCAGCATCCGCATGGCCCGGCAGTAGCTGTCGATCTCGTCGAGTGCCCTCGCGTACTCCTCGGCGGCGTCGGCCGCGCTGGCGGGCAGATCGAGGGCCAGGTGGGTCATGGGCAACCCGCGGCGGGCCGCCTCGAGCGCCTGGTGCTTGATCGCCAGGCGAGCCTCCTCGAAACGGTCGATGGCCCCGAGGAGCGATGCCAGCTGGGCAGGGAGCTCCTCCGTCATCCCGGCCTCCGCGCCGGTCGACGCCAGCGCGAACTCACGCGCGACGTTGTCGACGTGCGACTTGGCGGCGAGCAGCAGGTCGGTGGGGACGTCGCCGAGCTCGACGTGGACCTTGACCTCCGTCCCGCCGAGGTCCCAGTCGTCCCCCCACATGGCCAGCAGGTCGTCGCCGGTGGCGTCCACGCTCGGCGGCGCCTTTCCGGTGACCTCCGCCCACACCACCTTCCCGCTGTCCTCGGCATATGCGCCCCACCCGGCCGAGAGCCGCGAGACCAGCCGCAGGCCCCGGCCGGTGAGAGATGCCTCGGAGGGATGGCTCAGCACGGGAGGGACCCGGCTACCGTCGCGGACCTCGACGCGCACGCCTTCGTCGACAGGCGAGACGTCGACGCCTGTGCATCCACCCGCGTGCAGCACCGCGTTGGTGACCAGCTCGCTCGTGACCAGCGCGACGTCGTCGGCCAGGTCGCCGTGCCCCAGCTCCTCGGCCCTCCGGACGGCGAAGCCCCGGGCCCCGCTCACGACGCGGGTGCTGTCGGGGAGGGAGCCGGACGGTCTACGGGCGCTCATCTCGCTCGGGCCTCGGGAGACGCCGCCAACGGCCGGCTGGAGCCCGGCAACAGTGCCCGAACGGAGTCGATGGTGTCGGCGTCGGCTGCGTCCTTGTCGTCGCGGTAGCGGCGGACGCGGGCGAATCGGAGGGCCACTCCTCCCGGGTACCGCGTCGAGGCCTGGACGCCGTCGAGCGCCACCTCGACGACCAGCGGAGGATCGATGCGGACGACGTGGCCGTCCCGCCCCGACTCGCGGCTGAGGAACTGGGCGGTCTGCCACTCGAGCAGCGCGTCGGTGAGGCCCTTGAACGTCTTGCCGACCATCACGTAGCCCCCGTTCTCGTCCCTCGCCGCCAGGTGGAGGTTGGAGAGCCAGCCCCGCCGGCGTCCCGTCCCCCACTCGGCGGCGACGACGAGAAGGTCGAGGGTGCGGACGGGCTTCACCTTCCGCCACACCCCGCCGCGGCGACCGGCCTCGTACGGCGAAGACAACGCTTTCACCATCACGCCCTCGTGCCCGGCCGCCAGCGCGTCGGCCTGGAAGGCGAGGGCGGCTTCGACGTCGTCCGTCACGAGCGAGGGCACCCTGCGAGCTCGTGTGCGCTCGAGGGCGGCGGACCGATCGGTGAGAGGCCGGTCGAGGAGGTCGTGTCCGTCGAGGTGGAGGCAGTCGAAGAACCACGCTCCGAGCCCGTCCGCCGGGGATGGTCCCGACCGCCGGGAAAAGCTGCTCATCGTGTCCTGGAACGCTCCGGGGCCCTCGTCGGTGACGCCCAGCACCTCACCGTCGAGCACGACTTGGTCGACGGGGAGGGCGCGGAGCACGGCGACCACACCGGGCAGACGATCGGTCACGTCGTTGAGGTTCCGCGTGTACAGGCGCACCTCCTCGCCCCGGCGGTGGGCCTGAAGACGGGCCCCGTCCAGCTTCCACTCGACCGAGGACGGGCCGAGGGCGGTGAGCGCCGACGCCACGTCGTCGGCGGTGGAGGCGAGCATGGGCAGGACGGGGCGGAGCACCTCGAGCCCGACGGCCGAGAGCCCCGGTTGTCCGTCGCGAAGCGCAACCGCCGCCACCCGGCCGAGGTCGCCGGCGAGCATCACGGCGCGGCGCACCGAGGCGAGGGAGACACCCGAGGCCCGGGAGACTGCGTCCGTCATGACGCCTTCGAGGGCGCCCTGTCTCAGCTCACCGATGAGGAGCCGCCCGACGAAGTCGGCCTCCGCCGCGGTGGCTCGACCCAGCAGCCCGGCGAGCAGCCGGTGGCGGTCCGTTGCCGACCCCGGCCCGGAAAGGGACTGAAGCGTGCTGAGGGCGGCGTCCAGCTCCAGCACCTCGATGGAAGGCTCCACCGCGGGTGGCACGTCGATCGCCTGGAGCGTCGCCCATCCCACGCCGACCCTGCCCTGCCGGGCCTCGCCGGCGAGGTAGCCCACCGCCGCCTCCACCTCTTCGGGTTCGAGCCGCCGTAGGAGCGAGGCCAGGGCGCTCACCTTGGCGGAGCGCGCCGGGGTCGAGGCGACGGTCTCCGAGGTCCGCACCAGCTCGGCCAGCAGCACCGGCCCACGGTAGGTGAGCGGTCAGGTGCCGGTGGCAACGGTGTGGCCGATGCCTGCGGCCGAGCCCCGGACTCCGAGACGTTGGGAGCTAGGGATCGGCAGGTTCTTGCCTGCCCTGAGCGCTATCCGGCGAGGGCGTCGAGCACCTCGCTGGCTGCGACCTGGCGGTCGTCGGCGAACGGCGAGGCGGGAGCCCGGGGCGCCGCGAGGGTCAGGCTCACCACCGCGTCGAGGGCTGCCATGAGCTCCCGCAGCTCACGGGGAGGCGGGAAGTACTCGTCCTCGTCGGTGACGGACACGAGCTCTACCCCGTCGGTGGGAGCGAGGCGCTCGACGACCTCGCGGACGAGCTCCTCGGGGGCGGAGGCCCCGGCCGTCACCCCGACGACGCCGGAGAGGTCGGGCGGCAGCTCGTCGGCGTTGTTGACCCGATGAACCCGAGGGCACCCGGCCGCCCGGGCCACCTTCTCCAGGGCGACGGTGTTCGACGAGTTGGCCGAGCCGATCACCACGATGGCATCGGCGACGGCCGCGATCTCGGTGAGGGCGGCCTGGCGGTTGGTGGTGGCGAAGCACAGGTCGCTGCGCCCGGGCATCCAGAGGTCGGGGAACCGCCGGCGGGTGGCCTCGAGCACCCCGGCCCAGTCCTGGTGGCTCAACGTGGTCTGGGCCAGCAGGGCCACCGGCCCGTCCGGATCGGGCAGCCCGGTCACGTCGCCCTCGGACTCCACGAGGTGGATGGACTCAGGCGCCACCGCCATGGTGCCCACCGCCTCGTCGTGGCCCTCGTGGCCCACGTACACGATCGAGTAGCCCTTCCCGGCCCGCACCTTGACCTCGTGGTGCACCTTCGTCACCAGCGGGCAGACGGCGTCGATGACGAACCCGCCGTTGGCCCGCGCCGCCGCCACCACCTTGGGCGCCGAGCCGTGGGCGCTCAACATGAGCGGGGCGCCCTCGGGGACGTCGGCCAGGTCGTCGACGAAGACCACGCCCAGCCGGCGGAAGCGGTCGACGACGAGGCGGTTGTGGACGATCTCGTGGTAGCAGTACACGGGCGGCTCGAACACCCGGACCATCCAGGCCAGCGCCTTGATGGCCATCTCCACGCCGGCGCAGAAGCCGCGCGGCGAGGCGAGGAGCACCTTGTCGACCACGCGGCAAGGCTATCCACGGCTGGGCCGTATCCTGGTCGGGTGCCCGCTCCTCTGGTCGTCGCTGTCGCGCCCGGTTCGCCGGCCGAGCACGCGGGCGTCCGCGCGGGCGACGAGATCGTCGCCCTGAACGGCGTCCGGCCGCGCGACGTCATCGAGTGGCAGCTCCTCGTCGACCAGGCCGACCTCGTCCTCGAGCTACGGCGGGGGGGCATCGACCTCGACGTCGATGTCGACAAGGCTGACGGGCAGCCGCTCGGCGTCGAGGTGTCGTCGGCGCTGTTCGACCAGGTCCGCACCTGCGACAACCACTGCGAGTTCTGCTTCATCTACCAGCTCCCGCCCGGCCTGCGGAAGAGCCTCTACGTCAAGGACGACGACTACCGGCTCTCCTTCCTGTACGGGAACTTCACGACCCTCACCCGCTTCACCGAGCTCGACCTGGAGCGGGTGGTCACCGACCGGCTCGGGCCGATCAACGTGAGCATCCACGCCACCGACCCCGAGGTGCGGGCCCGCATGCTGCGCAACCGCCGCGGCGCCACCAGCCTCCGCTGGGTTCGGGCTCTGCTCGACCACGGCATCGAGGTGCACGGCCAGGTCGTCGTCTGCCCGGGGGTCAACGACGGCGCCGTCCTCGAAGACACCCTGTGCGGGATCCTCGACGCCTATCCCGAGCTGGCCACCGCCTGCGTCGTGCCGCTGGGCGTGAGCCGCTGGTCCTCCGGCCCCTCGCTGCGGCCCCACTCCGTCGAGGAGGCCCGGGCCGTGGTCGAGACGGTGGAGAGGTGGCAGGACGTGTTCCACGGGGTCTTGGGCCGGCGCCTCGTGTTCGCGGCCGACGAGTACTACCTCCTGGCCGACCGCCCCTTCCCGGAGGCCGACGTCTACGAGGGCTTTCCCCAGCACGAGGACGGCGTGGGCATGGCCCGGGCTTTGGAGCAGGAGCTCCTGGGCGAGACGGAGGCGGCGGTGGGTACTCGTCCCGGGTTCTTCGCCTGGGTCGACGGGGCCGGCCCCGAGGGCTACCGCGCTCCCCGGGAGGACGCTCGGGCGGTCGCCGCCTCTCCGGCGCGCGCCGTCGCCGACCGACCGGTCGGCGTCCTCACGGGCGAGTACGGCGCTCGGGTGCTCGAGCCCCTCCTGGTCCGGTTCGGGCGCCCCGAGGTGCGGGTCATCCCCGTCGCCAACCACTTCTTCGGCGGCAACATCGGCGTCACCGGGCTCCTGGTGGGCAGCGATCTGGCGCGGGTGCTGGCCGAGCAGCCGGAGGGGCACCGGTACCTGCTTCCCGACGTGTGCCTCTCCAAGGGCGTGTTTCTCGACGGCACCCGCCCCGACGACCTCCCCCGGTCGGTCGAGATCGTGCCCACCGACGGCCTGGCGCTCCGCCGAGCGTTGAGCGCGTGACGTCCCACCTCCCCGTGGTCGCCGTCGTCGGGCGGCCCAACGTGGGCAAGTCGACCCTCGTCAACCGCATCGTCGGGCGGCGTGAGGCGATCGTCGAGGAGCACCCGGGCGTCACCCGTGACCGCAAGGCCCTCGAGGCGGAGTGGGCCGGTCGTGACTTCGTCGTCGTCGAC
The DNA here is from genome assembly GCA_035947635.1 of Acidimicrobiales bacterium. Classification (GTDB taxonomy): domain Bacteria; phylum Actinomycetota; class Acidimicrobiia; order Acidimicrobiales; family AC-14; genus DASZJY01. The sequence goes on from DASZJY010000409.1 coordinate 6,173, forward strand.
ACCGGCGGCTGGCTCCCCACCGGCGCCGACGACCTGGCCGCCCAGGTCAGCCGCCAGGCCGAGCGGGCGGTACGGGAGGCCGACGTGGTCCTGCTCGTCGTCGACGTCACGGTCGGCGTCACCGAGGAGGACGACCGCGTGGCCGGGGTGCTCCGCCGGGCCCTACGGGCGGGCGACCGGGCGCCGGCGGTGCTGGTGGTGGCCAACAAGGTCGACGGTGACAGCCGCGACAACGACGCGTGGGACTTCGGGCGCCTGGGACTGGGCGACCCGGTTCCGGTCAGCGCCATCCACGGCCGAGGGAGCGGCGACCTCCTCGACGCGGTCGTGGGCGCCCTGCCGGCGCTCGAAGAAGGCGGACCGGGGGAGGGCGACGGAGAAGCGGACGGCGAGGCGGATGCCGTGGTCGCCGTCGCCATCGTCGGGCGTCCGAACGTCGGCAAGTCCACCCTGTTCAACCGGCTGATCGGGGACGACCGCTCGGTGGTGCACGACGCCCCCGGCACCACACGGGACGCCATCGACACGGTCGTCGAGACATCGGAGGGGCCGGTCCGCTTCGTCGACACGGCCGGCATGCGCCGCAAGAGCAGGATCGACGAGGGCACTGAGTACTATTCGCTGGTCCGTGCCCTGCAGGCCATCGACCGGTCCGACGCCGCCCTGCTCGTGCTCGACGCCCCCGAGGGGGTCACGGCCCAGGACCAGCGGCTGGCCGAGCGGGTCGACGCCGCCGGGAGCCCGATCGTGGTCCTGCTCAACAAGTGGGACCTCCTCGACGCCGAGCAGCGGGAGGCGCTGACCGCCGCCGTCGCCGACCGCCTCGGCTTCCTCGGGTACGCCCCCGTGCTGAAGGTCAGTGCCCTCAGCGGCAAGGGCGTGCACAAGGTGCTGCCCGCCCTGCAGCAGGCGATC
>DASZJY010000410.1:0-2892 GCA_035947635.1 Acidimicrobiales bacterium
TCGGCGGTCGTGGTGTCGAAGAGGCCGGCGGCGATGTCGAAGGCCTCGACCGCCGTCGTCGGGTCGCCCAGCTCGGTGCGAACGAGGCCGAGGTTGTTCAGGGCGGCCGCTCGCTCGCCGTCGCGATCCTTGTCCGCCAGCAGCTCGGCCGCCTTCTCGAAGAGCGATGCCGCCCGCGTGCGGTTCCCGAGGGCCCGGTGCACGGCGCCGGCGGCGTTGAGCACCCGGGCGTGCTCGACGGGGTCGTACCGCGGGTCGAAGATCGCCGCCGCCTCTTCGAAGTGGGCGAGGGCCTTGCGGAGCCCCTCCTGGGGACTTCCGATCGGCGTCTCGGCGTGGGCCATGCCGAGCCGGTAGGAGATGGCGGCGTACTCGTACGGGCGGGTGCCCCTTGGGGTGTTCCGCAGCTGGGTCTCGAGAGCCTCGATGACCGCCTTGGGGTCGGAGGTCTTGGAGGACGGTGTGGTCTGGCTCGACACGGTCAGGACCCGGGCTGGGCGCCGGTGGCGGCGGCCGCCTCGGCCGCCAGCAGCTCCTCCACGTGACGGACGATCTCGGCCACGGCGACGTCCACCGCAGCCGCCACCGGCGCTGACAGGCCCTGACCGACGGCGTCGGGGTCGACCGGCTGGCAGCCGACCATGAGCACGTTGGCCGGGAGCACCCCGAGCGCCCGGGCGAGCATCATCGCCCGCTCCGGAGTGGCCAGGTGCATATCGGCAAGGAGATCGTGCCGCTCGCTCCAGCTGAGGGCGTTGACGTCGACCACCTCCGGCTCGATCAGCATCACGTTGCCCGGCGGCCGCCCGAGGTCGACACAGTCGATCACCACCAGCGCGTCGTAGCCGGACTGCAGCTCCTGCACGAGGGCGATGCCACCGATCCCCGTCTCGACGACGGAGACTCCAGCCGGCAACTGCCGGGCCTCGAGCTTGTGGGCAACCTCGACCCCAAACCCGTCATCAGCTCGAAGAGTGTTCCCGACGCCAGCAATCAGAATTCTCATCTGTCCGACAGCACCTGGTGAGGCGGGAGCGGCGCGCGCGAGAAGAGGGGGCGGACGGGTGCGGCCGGACCGCGAAGGGACCAGTGCCTCACGCCAGCACCCCCAATCGACGCTCCGCCACCCGCAACGCATACCCCTTCACGACCCACCAGGTGATGTACTCCTCGAGCTCCTCCCAGGCCTTCTCGTCGATCGACTCCTTCCAGTGGTCGAGGCGGTTGCGGACCTCGGAGAAGATGATGCGGTCGAGGGCGTCGATCACCGCGTCGGGATCTGGCGCGAGGAAGTGGCCCCCGGTGTCTTCGGTGCGCAGCTCGGCGGCGATGTGGCCGGCGACCTCGTCGAGCTCCTCGTGGTCGGGCAGGTTCTCACCCTCTTCGACCGCCGCGAGCTGCAGGCCGGCCTGGTCCTCCTCGACCCGCCGCAGGCAGTACCCGCAGAGCAGGGAGGCACCCGCCCAGACCCCGATCTCGGGGACCGGCTGCGACGTCCGCTGCACGGCCACGGCGTGGTCGAGGTAGCGCTTGGCCAGCGGCGTCAGGGGATGGGCCTGGGCCAACGCCCGGGCCCGGTAGGCGAGCTCCTCGGCTCCCAGCGCCACGCGGTCGTCAGCTGCCGGGGACCCCGTGCCCGGCGGGGAACCGGCGTCGGCCGAGGTCACGTCGTCCCCTGGTGACCTGCGCTCGGCTCGCGCTGGAGGGCCGCAGGGCCCCGCGGGCGGCGGACGAGAGGCGGGCCCCAGCGGCCCCGCTCGCCGTGCTCGGTCACGTCTGCTCGTGTCCGCGGATCTGCAGCAGCTGCACCGGCTGGGGCCCGGCGGCGGGAGCCGGCTCGTGGGTGTGGCCGTTGCCGGCCGCCTCCTCGTCGGGGTCGACGACCTCCAGGCGGCGGAAGTTGGGCCAGTGCTCGCGCATGGGCTGCTCGACGCCGACGGTGAGGGTGGCGGTGGAGCTGGGGCAGCCGTCGCACGAGCCGAGCATGCGCACCTTGACCACGCCGTCGACGATGCTCTCGACGCTGATGGTGCCGCCATGGGACTCGACGTAGGGTCGGACCTCCTCGAGGGCGGCGGCCACCGCCTCCTCGGCCTCGGTCTGGTTGTCGGGCACCTCGCCCAGGTCGTAGGTGGCGAGGAAGGTGCCGGTGATGTCGTCGCGCGCGACCGACTCGAGGAAGATCTCGCCTCGCCAGCTGCGGATCATCTCGACCAGACGCCCCAGGCCCTCACGGTGGAAGACGTCGATCCAGTCGAGAAGCTCCTCGGCCTGGTCGCGCACCTTCGCATCGGGATGGCTCAGCAGGGACTCGGCCAGCTCGCCGACGCGGTACATGACCTCGCCGTACGGGATCTGATCGACATCGGTGCTCATCTGCGTGCCTCCTCGGAGGAGATCCCCACCTCTTCACGGACCATGGCGAGGATCGGCTCCACGGTTGATTCGACCTCGGCCGAGAACCCGAGCCCGAAGGCGCGGTCCCCCGGCTCTACTTCAATGACAACGGTATCGGCAGGGAAACCCTTCCAGTAGCGGACGACGGCGAGGGTGTGGTCGAGGTCGATGATGCCGCCGACCGCCTCGCCCAAGCGGTCATGGACCTCTTCCTCCTCGGGAGGCGTGAGGTCGAGGGCATACCGGCGGATGGCACCGGGCGGGTCGACGTCCCTGGGCATTGCGCCCACCAGCACCACCTTCTCGGGCCGCAGCTCCTGCAGGCGGTGCAGCACCCGGTGGGCGGCGTAGGACAGGTCCTCCACCACCACGTCGTCGGGCCAGTCCAGGACCTCGACCCGCCGGATGAACTGGGTACCGAAGTCGAGGTCGCGCAACCATGGGAGCCCGATACCACCCACCAGCACCCGCGCCGTCTGGCGGTGGGACGCGGGC
>DASZJY010000411.1:0-3756 GCA_035947635.1 Acidimicrobiales bacterium
GTCACGGGGCCCGGTGGCACCGGAGTCTCCACCGCCGCCATCGCGTTGGCCCAGGCCTTGGGCGACGACATCCGTCACGCCGACCTCGTGTGCCTGGCCGACCTCCGTCTGCACGCCGAGCAGGCGATGCTCCACGACGCCCGCGACGTCCTGCCCAGCATCCAGGAGCTCGTGGAGGCGCACCGGTCCGGCCAGCCCACGGCCGACGACGTGCGTGCCCAGGCCTTCGCCGTCGAGGAGCGGGGGTACCACCTCCTGCTCGGTCTGCGCCAGGCCCGGTTCTGGCCCGCGCTCCGCCGTCGGGCGTTCGACGCCACGTTCGACTCTCTGCGCCGGGCCTACCGGGTCCTCGTGTGCGACGTCGACCCAGAGCTCGAGGGCGAGCGCGAGGGCGGGTCGGTCGACGTGGAGGAGCGCAACATCATGGCCCGCACGGCGATGGCCGGGGCCGACGTCGTCTTCGCGGTGGGGCTCCCCTCGATGAAGGGTGTGCACGCGCTCGTGCGGGTGCTCGTCGACGTCCTCGCCTTCGGCGTCCGTCCCGATCGCGTCGTCCCGGTCGTCAACCGCGCTCCTCGGTCGCCGCGAGCGCGGGCGGCCCTGGCCGCGACGGTCGCGGAGCTGGTCGAACCGGCGGTTGGGCGGGTGTCCGAGGCACACGGCTTCGCCGCCCTCCCGACGCCGGTCTTCCTGCCCGAGCGCAAAGTCGACGAGGCCCTGCACGACGGGGCCCGTATCCCGCCCGGTCTGGGTGCGCCGCTGGCGGGGGCGTTCGCCGCCGTCGCGGAAAGCATGCCCGCCCGACCGACTGCTGCTGGGCCCGAGCGCGTGCGGCCGGGATCGTTGGGGCGCTGGACCGAGCCGGAGGTGGCGAGCGGATGAGCCCGCCGGAGCTGTCCCCGCTGCAGGAGATCGAGCGCCGCGTCCAGCGCCGCGCCAAGGAGATCTCCCTCGACATGGCTGGCGGCGACGGCGCCGAGAAGCTGCGGGCGCTCATCGACGACGAGGTCGAGGCCTGGTCGGCCGACCACAAGCGGGGCCTGCGGGCGTTCGACCTGGCCGATCCCGAGGGCGTCGCCGAGCGGGCCTACCGCAACCTCGTGGGGTACGGCCCGCTGGAGCCCCTCCTGGCCGATGACGACGTGTGGGAGATCATGGTCAACGCCCCCCACACGATTTTCGTCAAGCGTCACCAGGGGCGGAGCGGGTACCACGACGAGGTCTTCAACGACGACGAGCACGTCGTCCGCACCCTCACCAAGATCCTCGACGACGCCAGCGGCTCGCATCGCAAGCTCGACCCCGCCGAAGGCCTGCAGGACGCTCAACTCGATACCGGCGCGCGCCTGCACATCGTCCACGGCGACGTCGGCCGCGACGGCCACCTCATCGTCAACATCCGCAAGTTCACCGGCGTCGCCTACCGGTCGCTGGCAGAGCTCGTGGAGCTGGAGACGCTCGACGTGCGGGTGGCCGAGTTCCTCCGGGCGTGCGTGCGGGCCCGGCTGTCGCTGGTGTTCTCGGGGGCGCCCGGCTCCGGCAAGACGACCATGCTCTCGTGCTGCGCGGCCGAGCTCGACCCGAGCCTTCGGGTCGTCGTGGCCGAGGAGGTCTTCGAGGCCGACGTCCCGCTGCCCAACGTCGCCTCCATGCAGACGCGGGCCGCCCGCCAGGATCGCAAGGAGGTCGACCTTCGTCGCCTCGTCGCCGGCTTCCTGCGCATGGCTCCCGACATCGCCGTCGTCGGCGAGGTGCGCGACAGGGAGGCTCTACCCCTCCTGCTGACCCTCTCCTCGGGCGTCAAGGGCCTCACCACCATCCACGCCGGGTCGGCTCGCCAGGCCCTGACCCGCCTGCGCTTCATCTGTCAGCTGGCCGACACCTCGAACGAGCTGCCCCTCTCGGCGCTCAGCGCGTTGGTGAGCGAGGCGATCGACATCGTCGTGCACTGCACCCGCATCGGTGGACGGGTGCGGGTCAGCGAGGTAGTGGCGGTCGAGGAGCTGCAGACCGGGCGGGACGGCACTCAGTTCACGGTCACGGAGCTGTTCACCCGGCCCCGCTACGACGAGCCCCTTGCCTGGACGGGCAACCTTCCCGTGCGTGCGGGCCGCTTTCTGGAGGAGGCGGGCTACGACGCCCGGGCGCTCCTCGACCCGCTGGCCGACGGTACGGCGCCACCTCGCAGCACCGGCGGCCGGCGCGCCGCCGCGACGACGAGCCGGCGGGTGCACACGACGGTCGAGGGCGCGACGCCGGCATGATCGCCCTTCTCGTCTCGCTGTGTGGTGCCTACGGCGTGTTCCTCGTCTACACCGCCGTGGTCTTCGGCTGGCGCGGCCCGTCTCCCGGCCCTGGTGTCGGGGGCGTCGTACGTCCTCGCCGTCGGGCCGAGCAGTGGCTCACCCAGGCCGGCCTCGAGGAGGTCCGCCTCGGCGACTTCGCCGCCGTCATGGCCGTGCTGTTCGTCGCCGGGGCGGCGTTGGCGTTCGCCCTCTTCGCCAGTCCGTTGGCCGCACTCGTCACGGGCGGGTTCGCCGCCACCTACCCGCTGGCGTCGTACCGCGCGCGACGGCAGCGGGCCCGTCGCCGGGCAGGCGAGGCGTGGCCCCGCATGATCGAGGAGATCGCGCTTCTCACCGGCTCCCTCGGACGGTCGGTCCCCCAAGCGCTGTTTGAGGTGGGCACGAGCGCGCCCGAGGAGATGCGGCCAGCGTTCGCCGCCGCCCACCGCGAGTGGCTCGTCTCCACCGACTTCGCCCGAACGATCGCCGCGCTCAAGGCCCGGCTCGCCGACGCCACCGCCGACGCCGCCTGCGAGACGCTGCTGGTCGCCTACGAGGTGGGCGGCACCGACCTCGACCGTCGCCTGGCCGCCCTCGTCGACGACCGCATCGCCCACCTCCAGGGCCGAAAGGATGCCGAGGCCAAGCAAGCCGGGGTGCGCTTCGCCCGCCGTTTCGTGTTGTTCGTCCCCTTCGGGATGGCGCTGGCCGGCCTCTCGATCGGCAACGGTCGGGAGGCCTACGGCACGCCCGGCGGCCAGCTCGGCGTCCTCTTGGGGCTGGTCATGGTGATCGCCTGCTGGATGTGGTCGGGTCGCATCATGCGCCTCCCCGAGGAAGAGCGGGTCTTCGTGGAATGACTTTCGCCTCGCAACCGGAGGTTGCTCCGGGACGAAAGGAAACCGCCTGCGCTTGTGCGCGAACAGGCAGCCGGGTGTTCAGAGCGAAACAGGCGCAGGCGGTTTCCCTCCAGTCCCGGCGGAGTTTCGGCCGACCGGCAAGCCGGCTCGGCCTCCGCCTTTGTTTCTCGGCCGCCAGTCGGGGGAAGCGCCTTCGGCGCGCAGAGCGGCCAGCGGCGATGGGGGGGCCTTCGGCGTGAGGTTGGCGATCTTCTCCGGGGTCCTGCTCGCGACCGGCGTCACCCTGCTGTTGTCGGAGGTGCGGTGGTTCGCGCGGCCCGCCCTCGTCGACCGGCTTCGTCCCTACGGCCCCGCCGGGATGAGCCGCCGGGGCCGCAGCCGGCTCCCGTCGGTGGAGTCCTTCCGCGACGTCGTCGGGCCTCTCTGCCGGCTCTCCGGCGAACGGCTGTCCCGCGCGCTGGGCGTCAGCGAGGACCTGGCCATCCGCCTGGAGAGGATCCATTCCCCCCTCGATGTCACCGCCTTCCGCGTCCGCCAACTCGGTTGGAGCGGGGCGGGGTTCGCCCTGGGGTGCCTGCTCTCGCTGGCGCTGCGGCCTCCCCTCGTCGTGG
>DASZJY010000412.1:0-3968 GCA_035947635.1 Acidimicrobiales bacterium
CCGCTGCGCCGTGCCCTGATTGGGGCACCGCGGTGGCGTCGCTGCCCGCCCGGCGGAGATGGGACGCCAGCGGGCCCCCCGTGCCGGCGGCGTCGATCACGAGGGCGCCGACGTCGCCCCGGCGACGGAGGGCGTCCGTCACCTGGTCGGCCCAGCCCACCACGGTGACGACCACATCGTCGGGGAGATGAACGGCGAGGGCGGCGGCCGTCGGGTCGTCCCGCAGCTCCTCGGCCGCGCGCCACGCTTCGACCTGGGCGTCGGAAGCCGCCAGCACCCGGGCCGCGAGCCACCACATCGTGCCCGAGGTGGGGTGATGGTCGACCAGCCGGCGGCAGGCGGTGACCAGACCGGCAGGGTCGTCGGCGCAGGCGGCGAGCACGTCCGCCGCCTCCTGGGCCACGAGAGTGGGGTCTTCGCCGGTAGTCCGGGCCACCATGCGCAACCGCTCGATCGGGTGCATGACCGGTCGGCTGGTCAGAACCGGCCTGGCTGCCAGACCATCAGGAAGACCACGACGACCACGATCAGGTTGAGGACGGCACCGACCGCCGCCGCCCGCTTGCCGCGCGCCTCCAGCTCGGCGACCTGCGGCGGCGGTCCGCCGCTGCCCCCGCCCGGCGGCGCTCCCGATGCCAGCTCGCCCGCCAGCTGGTTCATGCGCCGGATGTTGGGCAGGTGCACGGCGTGGGTGACGCCGATGCCGACGAGATACAGCAGGAAGCTCCACGAGATCCAAGGCTCGGAGAACTTGATCTCGTCGTCGGAGAACAGCACGAGGAGGATGCCGAAGATGGGCACGGCATAGATGAACCACTCCGACCATTGCTTGCCGACCTCGTAGGTCACCTCGCCGACGGCCACGCCCTCACGGCCACCACGCGCTTTGGCCTTGGTGCCGAAGACGCCCGCGAGAAAGACGCTCCCGAAACCGATGATCACCGCCAGCAGGTGGAGCACGAAGACGAACTTGTAGATCCCGCTGTTGGTTCCCACGTCCCTCCTCTGCGCCGGTCAGCCGACCTCGCTGGCCCGAAGATAGCTGCGCTACGTTGCCGGCCCGTGGCAACCAACCCCCCGCCCGATCTTGTGCTGTCGTCCATCAACGGCCAGGGGCGGACGGTGCGCCAGTGGCTCGTCACCTTCCACCTCCTCTTCGTCGCCGTCGACCCCGACAACGACCGCAGCTCGTGGATCGTGCCTACCGCCGCCCGGGTGCTGACCGGCTACGAGCAGGCCGACTGCCGGGTGGCCTGGCTGGTTGCGGGCACGGCGGCCGACGCCCGGAGGTTCCTCGGGCGGTGGGCGAGCGACGTCCTCACCTTTGCCGACCCCGACCTGGCCGTGGTCCGCGCCTTCGGCCTCGGGTCGCTGCCCGCCATCGTCCACGTGGGGATGGACGGGAGCGTCGTCAACGCAGTGGAGGGGTGGGACCCGGCCGAGTGGCGGCGGCTGACCGCCGAGCTCTCGCGCATCGTGGGCTGGAGCCGCCCCGTGATCCCCCTGCCCTCCGACCCCGGCCCCTTCGCCGGGGCTCCGCTGCCGCGGGTGGCTCAGTAGCGCTGCCTGAACACGGCAGCGGGGGACTCGCTCAGCGAGAAGGCGGCGAGAACGAGCAGGTCGGTGGGGGCGCTGCGGAGGTCGCCCAGCACCCATGTCGAGCGGTCGATCCCGTCGACGGACTCGGCCAGCGACCGGGGCCCGACCCGGCGGCGGCGCAACTCGTTTGCCAGCATCGACCCGTCGACGACCATCCGACTTCCCCCTGAGCAGCTCGCGGGCGAGCAGCCCCTCGACGCACCTCTCGCTTCGCTCCACCTTCCGCCCCATGCCTTGTGGAGCACAAGAAGGGAAATGCTGGGCACAACCACGGCGGCGGTGTGGACGGTGGCCGCGCCCTCGGCCCCCTCGGGCAAACCCCCTGGCCGCAGCCGCGGGCGAGAGTTACCCGACCACGCCGCCTTTGGTCATGGCGTCGACGTCGAGGATCCGGTCGGCCACCTCGGCGCTGAGCAGGCCCCGCTCGACGACCACCTGGCGGAGGGTCTTGCCCTCAGCGAGAGCGGCCCGGGCGACCTCGGCCGCCCGCTCGTAGCCGATGTGGGGGTTGAGGGCGGCGGCCAAGGCGGGCGAGGACTCGGCGTTGGCCCGGCAGCGCTCGACGTCGGCCTCGATACCCGCCACGCACCGGTCGGCGAGCAGGCGCGACGCCGACGCCACGAGCCGCACCGCCTCCAGCAGGTTGTGGGCCATCACCGGCATGGCGTTGCTGAGCTCGAACGCCCCCACCGCTCCCGCCCAGGCCACGGTGGCGTCGTTGCCGATCACGTGAGCCGCCACCTGCAGGACGGCCTCGGGGATCACCGGGTTCACCTTGCCGGGCATGATCGAGCTGCCCGGCTGCAGATCGGGCAGGCGGATCTCGGCCAGACCGGCCCGGGGGCCGCTGGCCATGAGGCGAAGGTCGTTGGCGACGCGCTGCAGGGTGACCGCCACCGTCCGTATCGCTCCCGACACCTCGACGAGGCCGTCACGCCCTCCCTGGGCCTCGAAGTGGTCGGCCGCCTCGCGCAACGGGAGCCCCGTCTCGGCCGCCAGGTGCTCGACGACCAGGGCGGCGAAGCCGGGCGGGGCGTTGATCCCCGTCCCCACCGCCGTGCCCCCCAGCGCCAGCTCGCCCAAGCGGGGAAGGCAGCCCTCCAGCCGCTCGGCCCCCCGTTCGACGGCGGTCCGGTACCCGCCGAGCTCCTGGCCGAGGGTGACCGGCGTGGCGTCCATGAGATGGGTGCGCCCCGCCTTGACCACACCGGCCAGCTCCTGCGCCTTGGCCCCCAGCACCGACGCCAGATGGCGGAGCGCGGGGACGAGCTGCTCGACGACGCCCTGGGTGACAGCCAGGTGGATGGCCGAAGGGAAGGTGTCGTTCGAGGACTGGGACGCGTTGACGTGGTCGTTGGGGTGCACGGCCCGTCCCAGCCGCTCGGTGGCCAGGCTGGCCACCACCTCGTTGGCGTTCATGTTCGACGACGTGCCCGACCCCGTCTGGAACACGTCCACGGGGAAGTGGTCGTCCCAGCGGCCGGCGGCCACCTCGGCAGCGGCGGCGGCGATGGCCTCGCTCATGTCGGCGTCGAGCACACCGAGGCGCCCGTTGGCCACTGCCGCCGCCCCCTTGATCCGTCCCAGGGCGCGGATCAGCTCGCGGCCCAGACTGAGCCCGGAGACCGGGAAGTTCTCCACCGCCCGCTGCGTCTGGGCGCCCCAGCGGGCCCACGCCGGCACCCGCACCTCGCCCATCGAGTCGTGCTCGGTGCGGTACCCGGCGGAGGGGTCGGCCATGGAGCGGGACGCTAGCGCGGGCCCCGACGGCCCCTACCGGGCTCGTTGCGACCGGGTTGACCCCTTGACTAGCGTGCGGTGCACCGTCGCGGCTCTGTCGCGGCCCGAGGACGTTCACCAACCGACGACCTCCTGCGATCAGTGAGGACCTCCGCTTCCCACCGACGACGGCAAGTCGCCCTCGTCGGCCTCGTGCTCGTCGTCGCTCTCGCCGCGCCCGCACCGGTGGGTGGCGCGCCCTCCGACGAGAAGCGGGCGGAGGCCGCCCGCATCGAGCGGCAGCTGGAGGAGGAGGGCGGCGAGCTGAGCCAGGCCGCCGAGCGCTACAACCGGGCTCGCATGGTCCTCGACCAGGTGCGGTCGTCGATCGACCGGGCCCGCGCCGACCTGGCCCGGGCCGACGAGCGCATGCGGGAGGCCAGGGGCCTCATGGCCCGGGCGGCCGTGCTCTCCTACGTCCACGGTGGCTCCATCAGCGTGCTGTCGAACCTGACCCGCAGCACGAACAACGACCTCGTCGTCCGCCAGCAGTACCTCCGGATCACCGCCGCCGACCAGCGCCAGGCCCTTGGCCATCTGCGGGTCACGCGGGAGCAGGTCACCGAGCTCCAGGAGCGCCTGGCGGACGA
>DASZJY010000413.1:0-7084 GCA_035947635.1 Acidimicrobiales bacterium
GTCCAGCGCACCTCGCCGGCGCGACCGAGCAGCACCACGTGCGAGTGCCCGTACGTGAGGGCGGTGCCCGCGGCGTCGACCCCCGGCATGCCCACGTACGAGGGCGCGGGCGCCACCCACCGCCAGGCCCGCTGCAGGGACAATGGGCCCGACCCGGCCCGGGCCTCGTTCTTGGGCTCAGCCAAGGGATTCTCCTGCTTCTCTCCTCTGCCGCAGCCGGCTAGCAGAGCGGCCGCCGTCAGGACGGCGACGGCAGCGAAGGGCAGGGATGGGAGCCGGCGCGGGCGCGGGCGCTTCACGGTTTGGGCGTCTCCTTGGTCGGTGGCTTTCCGGGGACGGCGGCGGCGAGGCGAGTGTCGGCGTAGGTGGCGCCGAACCAGGCGGCGAGGCCCAGCACGTCCTCCGACGCGGTGATGGCCTCGCTGACGGTGGCGTCGGCGAGCATGTTCCCGAGGGTCTGGCACGTGGGCGCCATGCCGGCGAGGGCAAACGCCACCTCGCGCCGCGCCTGAGGCGAGCCGGGCAGGGCGGAGTGCTGGCCGAAGACGCCCCCGGGGGAGCTCACCACGATGTTGTGCGCCCCCTCGAGGCGCGTGTGGCGGGCGGGCACCACCAGGTCGCCGCGGGCGCCGATGGAGGTCACCTTGACGCCGGGCGGCAGCGGCGTGCGCTTCAGGTGGTCGAGGAACGCCGACGACTCGGACAACTGCTGCACCGCCTCACCGCCGACGGCGGCGTTGCCGGACCGGACGGAGTCGACGGCGGCCTCGGCCAACCGCCCCACGCCGGTACGGCCCACGAGGGTGAGGCCGCTGGCCAGCTCCGAGCCGGTGTGGGGCGTGCCGAGGGTGACCAGGGCGCTGATCGGCGGGAGGGTCGGGTCGCCGGGGTCGGTCTCGGTGGCGAGGGCCTGGCGGGCGACGACGCCACCGTGGTCGTGGGCGATGAGGTCGATGGGCACGCCCGGGTGCTCCCTTTCCAGCCGCTCGAGCAGCCTCCGGAGGCGGCGGGCGGACTCCCGGATGTCCTGCGAGGTGTCGCGCCCGTCGTAGGGGGACTCCACCGTCGTCTGCCCCTGCTCGCCGCTGTACGAGAAGCGGACGACGTCGCTGCCGGCGTAGCCCAGCGACGCGGTGTCGAGGTCGTCGACCGGTGACCCGCCGCGGGCGCTGGTGGAGTCGAGCCCGCCCACTGTGACGGCGATGTGGCGTTGGCCGAGCCGGGGCGGGGCGACCTCGGCGGGCGTGCACCTCCTCCGCTGCGCCCACCAGTCGGTGCCGGCGCGCGCCACCCGCGCGAGCATCACCGCCGGATTGAGGTCCCAGGCGTAGTTGGCGAGGGCCATGACCTCGCCGTAGGTGTCGACGACCTCGTCCCAGAGCTGCTCGCCCGGACGAGCGACGATTTCGCCGATGTGGTCTCGGGCCCATGCGAGGGCGGATCCCCCCGCCCGGACGGCCTTCGAAGCCACGCCGGCGAGGGAGCGGAGGAGGCCGGCCCGTTCCCGCGCCTCGGTGGCCGGCCTCCGCTCCTCGTCGGGCACGAGGTGGACCTGCGGGGGGCCGCCGGCGAACAGGCCGAGGGGGTCGACGTAGGTGTCACCCGCCCGGGCGCCGAAGTGCAGGCGGTCGCCCGCCCGGCCCACCTCCTGGCCGCCCACCACCCGGTCGCCCCGGCGGACGCTGATGGACGCCAGGAAGGAGTAGCTCGTGCGGATGCCGTCGTCGTGGAGGACGACGACGTGGAGGGAGCCGCCGACGTTGCCGGCGTAGACGACCTCGCCCGAGGCCGCCGCTCCCACCGGCATGCCCGGCGTGGTGGCGTAGTCGACCCCTCGGTTGCCGGGTGCCCACGGCTGCGGCGGCGGACGGAACGCGTCGACCAGCGGCGCGTCGACGGGGGGCCGGTACTCGACGCGGGCGACGGGCGGGTCGGCGGTGGCGGGAACAGGCCGAGCGAGGACGGCGATGGCGGCCAGCACCACGGCCACACGGCGCATGGGGAACCCCCTGGACGACGGAGACGACCGGGGGGAAGAGCGCGGGCGCGCGTCAGCACCCGAAAAGAAGCGGGGAGGTGCAGGGGGAGGCGCCCGGGGCAGATGACGGCCTGCCGCAGGGCGGGCGAGCCGGGAAGCCGGTGGGACTCTAGCGCCCGCCGGCTGCCGGGGGAAGGGTCAGGCCGGCTCGCGCTGGGACTGGCCCAGCTTCGAGCGGAGCTGCAGCACCGCTTTGGTGTGGATCTGGCAGACCCGGCTCTCGGTGATGCCGAGGATCTGGCCGATCTGGTTGAGGGTCAGGTTCTCGTAGTAGTACAAGGCGAGGACGACCTTCTCCCGCTCGGGGAGCCGGTTGATGGCGGCCACCAGCATTCGCCTGGTCTCGCCGTCCTCGAAGGCGGCCACCGGCCCGAGGCCAGTGTCGGGGATGGTGTCGGCGACGGTGACCGAGTCGGCCCGCTCCGGCCCGACCGACAGGGTCTCCTCGAGGGCGACGATGCCGAAGAACGACACCTGGGCGAACAGCGCCTGCAGCTCGTCTTCGGTCATGCCCATGGCCTCGGCCACCTCGGCGTCGGTGGGCGTACGGAGGAGCTGGTTCTCGAGCTTGGCGTAGGTCTTCTCGACGGCACGGGCCTTGGCCCGCACCGAGCGGGGGACCCAGTCGATGGACCGGAGCTCGTCGATGATGGCGCCGCGGATGCGGGTGATGGCGTAGGTCTCGAACTTGTTGCCCCGGTCGGGGTCGAACTTGTCGATGGCGTCGATGAGCCCGAACATGCCGTAGCTCACCAGATCGGACTGCTCGACGTTGTGGGGCAGGCCCGACGCGACCCGGCCGGCGACGTACTTCACCAGCGGCGAGTAGTGCAGGACGAGGCGGTTGCGGACTTCCTGCGACTTGGAGGCCTTGTACTCCTGCCAGAGCTCGGGAACGCCGCTGGCGTCGAGGTCCACCGCTATGCCCGCGACCGGGGGGCCGGGGGCACGGGGCGCCCTCGCCGCTCGCCGGCGCAGGACAACGACCGTGCGCACGCCCGCGGCTGCCGTTCCATGACGACCCACAGTACCGGCCACCCCTGTGATCGGTGACCGCACGGCCGCTCACCGCCGCCCGCCCGGCGACGGGCACGCCGCCCGCTCCCACCAACCCCGCTCGCCGACCACCCAGCCCTGCTCTTCGAGGCGGGCGAGGGCGAGGCTCGCGGCCCCTGGGCCCAGGCCCGTGCGGGTTACCAGGTCGTCGAAGGTGGCGGGCTCCCACCCGAGGGCGTCGAGCACGGCCTTGGCGTCGCCGTCCGGCGGTGGGCGGCGGTCGTGGTCGTCGCGTCCGGTGGGCGGGACGGTGGAGGAGATGCCCAGGAGGGTGAGCACGTCGAGGGCGTCGCGTGCCGGGGAGCAGCCCTCGGCCAGCAGGGCGTTGGGGAGCTCGGAGGCAGGACTCCGCACCGAGCCGGGCACGGCCGTCACCGGGCGGTCGCGGGCCACGGCGGCGTCGACGGTGTGGAGGGAGCCGCCTCGAGGTGGCGATTCGACCACCACCACGACCTCGGCCAGGGCGGCGATCACCCGGTTGCGCACCGGGAACCGCCAGGGCTCGGGACGGGCGCCGAGCGGGGCTTCGGATACCAGCAGGCCGGACCCCGCCACCGCCGCCCACAGGCGGGCGTGGCGCCGGGGGTACACCACGTCGAGCCCCGACCCGACCACGGCCACCGGCGGGGCCGCCCGAGCGGCCAGCGCACCCTCGTGAGCCGCCCCGTCGACGCCCAACGCCAGGCCCGAGACCACCGACACGCCGGCGGCGGCGAGGTCGCGGCCGAGCTGGCGGGCCACGTCGGCGCCGTAGCGGGTGCACCGGCGCGTGCCTACGACGGCCACGCGACGACCCTCGACCGCCTGCTCGTCGCCCTTCAGGAAGAGCACCGCGGGGGCCTCGTGGTCACCGGCGAGCGGCGCCGGGTACGGCGCCGAGCCGCACAGGGCGACGGTGATGCCCGCCTGCCGATGGGCGGCCCACACGGCGGCGACGTCGACCGCCGCCGCCGCCCTGGCCCAGGCCGTCGCCACCTCGGACGGGTGGGGCCGGCAGGCGACCGCCACGCCCGGGTCGGCGACCGCCCGGTTGGCCCTGACCCGGTCCCACGCCTGCTCGGGGCGCCACCGGGCCAGGACGGCGGCCAACCGGGCGGGTCCCATGCCCGGCAGGGTGGACAGGGCGGCGCCGTAGGCCTCGGGCGGGAGGCCGCCGCCGCTCATGCCGCCGCCTCCGCCATGATCACCTCGGCTCGCAGGCCGAGAGCGAGGCTCACGTGCTCTTCTCCGATGAGGTCGGAGCCACCCGAAAGGTCGGCCAGCGTGCGGGCCACCCGCCGGACCCGGTGCAACCCCCGGGCGCTGACCGTGCCCGAGCGCAGCCGGTGCTCGAGCAGGAGGGCCGCCGTCGGCGTGAGCGGCGCGACCTCGTCGAGCGCCTCGGCCGGCAGCTCGGCGTTGCAGCGGACGCCACGGGCCCGGGCCCGCTCGCGGGCCGCCGCCACGCGCTCGGCCACCGCCGCCGTGCTCTCGCCCCGGTCGCCCCCGAGCAGGGAGCCGGCGTCGGGCCGGCCGACGAGGACGCGCAGGTCGAAGCGGTCGAGCAAGGGGCCGGAGAGCCGCCGGTGGTAGCGGGCCCGGGCGGCGTCGGAGCAGCGGCACCACCCCTTCGCCCGGCCGTCGCCGCACGGGCACGGGTTGGTGGCCGCCACCAACAGGAAGCGGGCAGGAAAGGTGACGCTGGCCCTGGCCCGGCACACCCTGACCACCCCCTCCTCGAGGGGCTGGCGCAGGGAGTCGAGCACCGACGTCGGGAACTCGCCGAGCTCGTCGAGGAAGAGAACGCCGCCGTGGGCCAGCGACACCTCGCCCGGGCGCATCCACGCGCTGCCGCCGCCGACGAGGGCCACCGTCGACGCCCCGTGGTGGGGAGCGCGCAGCGGCGGGCTCGTGATCAGGCCGTCGGAGGGAAGTGCCCGCCCCGCCGCCGAGTGGATGCGGGTGGTGACGAGGGCGTCGTCGCGCCCGAGGGGCGGCAGGAGCCCGGGCAGCCGCATGGCCAGCATGGTCTTGCCCGAGCCGGGCGGGCCGCACAGGAGCAGATGGTGGCCTCCGGCGGCGCAGACCTCGAGCGCCATCCGACCGACGTGCTGTCCGCGGACGTCGGCCAGGTCGGGCCCCGGCGGCCCCGGCGGCAGGGGCGCGGCCGGAGGAGGATCGGGCCACGGGGCATCGCCCCGCAGGCAGGCGACAAGCTCCGCCAGCGTCGACGCGACCCGCACCCGTTGGCGGCCCACGAGCGTGGCCTCACGTGCCGACTCGCGAGGCACGACCACCACCGCCTCCTCGATCACCTCGACCATCGGGACGATCCCCGGGACGGGGCGGATCGACCCGTCGAGGCCCAGCTCGCCCAGGAACGCGGCGCCCTCGACGACCTCGGGCGCCAGGTCGCCGTTGGCGACGAGCAGGCCGACGGCGATGGGCAGGTCGAGCCCGGGCCCTCCCTTGCGAACACCCGACGGAGCCAGGTTCACGGTGATCCGCTTCAGCGGGTACGACAGGGAGCTCGAAAGCAGCGCGGCCCGGACCCGGTCGCGCGACTCTCGGCACGCGGTGTCTGGAAGGCCGACGACGTGGTACCCGGGCAGGCCCTGCGACACGTGCACCTCGACGACGACGGCCCGGCCGTCGACGCCCAGCAGGGTGGCGGAGGACACTTTGGCGATCACGGCGGCTCCTCGGACGGTTCGTCTCTGAGGAGGGCCGCAGGGCGCCGGCCACTCGAGCGCTGGAGCCAACCTATCGAGGGGGTACGACATGGCCGTCGTGGGCACCATGGGGCGGCGGTCCCTTCGGCGAACTGATCGGGGAAGTGGCTCCCTGGTGACCACATGGCCCAACTGATCGGGAAAGTGGCTCATCCGGGCCGACCTGGTGGGCGGCGCACAGGGTCCGTCATACTTGGACCATGGGGTTCAACCCGTTCCGGCCGCAGCGGCGGCGCACCTCGGACTACGCCTTCGTCGCCGCCGCCTTCGTCGTGACCGCCGCCCTGCTCATCTGGGCCCTCCTCCCGAGGTGAGCAGATGAAGGTCGCGATCGCCTCCGACCACGCCGGCTACCGCCTGAAGACCGTCGTCGTCGAGTGGCTCGGGGAGAACGGGCACGAGGTGCTCGACCTGGGCACCGACTCCGAGGAGTCGGTCGACTATCCGCCCTTCTGTGCCGCCGCCGCCCGCGCCGTCGTCAAGGGCGAGGCCGAGCGGGGCATCGTCCTCGGCGGTAGCGGCAACGGCGAGGCCATCGCCGCCAACAAGGTCCGGGGCGCCCGGGCCGCCCTGTGCCACAACGAGTGGACGGCGCGCATGGCGCGCCAGCACAACGACGCCAACGTCCTCGCCATGGGCGCCCGTCTCCTGGCCGACGCCTACGCCCTGGTCCTCGTCGAGGTGTTCCTGTCGACGGACTTCGAAGGCGGCCGCCACGAGAACCGCATCGAGCAGCTGGGTGACATCGAGAACGAGGAGTGCAACAGCAGCGAGGGCGCCGGCTAGACACGGCCGGCGGCGGGGCAGGGGCCCCCGCCGCTTCGGAGGAGGGCGGGCCGGCTGGTCTCGCCTTCCCTTCGCTACGGCTCGCTCGCCGGTCCGATGGGGCCCCGCCGGGGCGGCGAAGCCACCAGTCAAAAGGCCCCTTCGAGCACCTCGATCTCGCCGGCGAGGACGGACGCCACGTCGAAGCGGATCTCTCTCGCCGCGCGCGGCGCGTCCTCCAGCCACCGGGCGGCGAGGGCCCGCAGGCGGGCCCGCTTGGCGGCGGTGATGGCCTCGACGGGGGCGCCGAAGGCGGTCGACGACCGGGTCTTCACCTCGCAGAACACGATGGTCCCGCCCTTGCGGGCCACGAGGTCGAGCTCGCCCTGACGGCACCGCCAGTTGCGGGCCTCGATGACGTAACCCCGCGCCTCGTACCAGGCCGCCACTCGGTCCTCGCCGCTCGCCCCCAGCGCCCGACGCCCCTTGTCCGCCCCCGACGCCGACCCGGCCG